>JAISQC010000258.1 GCA_031274465.1 Synergistaceae bacterium
GTATCCTTTCCATCACGATCGCCATCGACAGGATGGAAATGGCGAGGATTATCCACATGATCGCTCCGCCAAGCCGCATGTACTCCATAAAATTGTCTATTATCAAAAAGCCCGCCCCCCTTTTTATCGTTTAGCCCGACATCTTTGATTATATTAGCGCCTATGTGTTTTGCCTATGATTTGGGATGCCCCTGCCTGTTTTCACCGGCCTGAAGTGAAGCCCGGGGAAATGGCGCGATATCCGCCAGATTTGGCCCGCCATCGGCGCTCATCAGATCAAGTTCGTAGGCTATTTGCAGGTTCAGCCAAAATTGAGGGCCGGTTCCGAAGAATCTTCCTAAACGCAAAGCCGTGTCTGTCGAAATATTTCTCTTGCCCGATAAAATTTGGCTTATTCTATTGGCCGGGACATAAATGGCTCTCGCCAGAGCAGATGCGCTCATGTTAATCGCCTCAAGCTCGTCGCTCAAGATTTCGCCTGGATGAATTGGCTTGCTTGGCATGCTTGCCCACCTCCATTAAAGAGAGATTTTCAATGGTAATCCGCTATCTCAATATCACAAGTTTTCACGTCTTCGCCATGGTACAGCCTTTTAGCATCAGCGTCTTTGAAACTTTGAATCATTGGCATCACCATGGGGATATTACGTCTATGTATGCCATACGTCAAGCGTACAACCCTTGTGCTCCGCATATGGCCCTTCATGTGGCGCGGGATATCGCCGGTAACAGCGTCCCGGCCATAGAAAGCCTCACTCCGGGCGACGGCCTGCCGCCGATTTTGAGGCGCGCGCTGTTCGTGGCGGCGCTTCTGGCCCTGTTCTTCGCCGGCATGTCGCGCGCGCGGAAAAACATTTGACGGAAGGCCCGGCTGGGTAATCGCCTTGGCGGGCCTTCCGTGGCCTGTGTCTATAGAAACCCTATGCGGCGCTCTTCGCGGTCAAGTTTCAGCTCCTGTTCCCTCGCGAGGCTTTTTACAAGCTCCTCGTGGGAGGTTCCACCTGGCTCCGACAGCCAGTGCTGCGAGCGGACGGCGTGAAAATCGCCGGGGGCGAGGCGGGTCATCGCGCGAAGCTCGCGCTCCAGCGACTCGGGCAGGGCGTTTCCGGCCAGAGGGGCGAGAAGGGCCGCGTAGAGTGCGGCGGCTTGGTCGGGCCCGGCGTACCCGAACGGAACCTTGAAGGAAAACCTTCTCATCGCGGCTGGATCCAGCTTATCCGCCCGGTTCGTGGTGCAGATGCAAAACCCCCTGCATTCCTCCAGCGACGTGAGGAATTCGTTTACCAGAGAGCTTTCCCAAGATCGCTGCGCCGTCTCGCGCGAGTAGAGGAACGTGTCAGCCTCGTCGATGACCAGCACGGCGCCGTCGTTTTCCGCCACCCTGAAGGCATGGGCGATATTCTGCTCCGACATGCCGACATAGGGGCTGATCAGGTCGCTTGCCCTCTTCACCAGGCATTCCCTCTCCAGCTCGGCGGCTATGTGCCTTGAAAGTGCGGTCTTGCCGGTGCCAGGAGGCCCGTAGAAGAGCATGGACCCGCCGCCTGGGCGCAGGGAACCGGAGGAACGGTACATCGCGTCGGCCCGCCGGCATTTTTCCAGCAGGTCCTGCGCCGAACCTTCGAGGCAGACGCCATCGAGAGTGTATTCCCCCTCGTGCGCCGATTTCACCCTTGGGGTGCTGCCGTCATGGCAGAGGGTGACGTGCGCGCGGAGGACGCGCTCCACAGTCTCGCCGAAATTGCCTTTGTCGCAGCCGAGTTCGCGCGCCTGGCACACAGCTTTTTCTATTACGGCGGCCGGGACTTCGTAGTCCTTGACGAGCTTTCCCAACTGATCGGGCGATATGCGGCGCGCGACCCTGCTTTCCGTCAGTATCCGCTGCCATAGCTTTTTGCGCTCGTTCAGACCGAGTTCGTCGAAGTGGAGGCTGAACGCGAAACGCCGGCGAACGGCATGGTCTATGTGCTCGACGTGATTGACGATCCAGATCACCCTGCTGTCCTTCTCCTCCAGCAGTTCGTTGAGCCATGCCTTGTTCGTGCCCGACCCGTGCGAGCGCAGATCGGTATCCAGGAAATTGTCTGCCTCGTCGAGCAGTACAAACGCCTTTTCGTGTTTTGCCGCTAAGTGCATGCAAGCGGCGAGGCTAGCGCGGCGGTCCTCGTCCTCGTCGTCGTGGCAGGGGACGCTCCACGCCTTGACTCCCATCTCCCTTGCAAGGCTCGTGGCGAACGTGGTCTTGCCAGTCCCCGGAGGGCCGTAGAGCAGAATGTGGATTGGCCGGCTGCTGTCGGCTTGCATTATAGACTTGACGTGGGCTATGTCCTCGGACGAGATGCCGAAGCTGCCCAAGGGGAGCGCCTTTCCCGATATCGGGTTGCAGAAATATTTGGCAGCCGCCGACTGTTTGGTTTCCTTCCAGAAAGCATTGATGCCGTAACCGAGATGGGGGCACGGCCCGAAATTGATTATTCCGCAGCCGCAAAGGTCGGAGATGACGGCCTCAAGCGCCGGCGTCTCGATGCCGAGCATCACTGACAGCCGCCTTCTGTTCCCAAAATCGTGGACCTCGATTGCGTCTTCGAAGTAACGCTCGACCGGGCCGAACGAGTCTTTTATAAAAATGAATTCGCAAAGCCTGCATGAGTCGGCATCCAGGCCAAATGTGCGTTTCAGCAGCTTCCCGGCCTGCAAGTATCTGGCGCTTTCGACCCTTTTTACCTTGCTGGCCGCCCGGCACTCCGCCTCCACTATCCCTATAGTCGCATCCTCGATGAAGGGGAAATCGTTGACGAGTTCCTCCAGCATGTCCGGCAGCCTGTGTTCGGGGTAATCGAGCGCCTCCTTGGCGATGGACGCCGCTTTTTTGACGGAAGGCCGCGCTGGCATGGCGTCCAACGCCAATGCGATTTTTTTCATGACGGGGCGCAGGTTGCCGATAGCCCAGCAGAGACAGCTAAAAAAGTCGTCATTCATGGTTATCCCGGCTTTGATGAGCCCAAGCAGCCACTCGGCGGTGCGGCGTTTCGCGTACATGGTTTCCGGAGTGTTCGCGATGAGCCCTCTTTTTCTGTATTCCATCTTTCTTCGCCTCAAGCTCAACCCCTCCTTTTGTTTGATTGAATGATATCCGATAGCGCAAATATATAAAGGAAAAAAAGTTACGAACACGCGAGAGCCGCCAGAATCAAAATCGAACGGCGCCACGCCCCCATCTGCCATGGGTTTCAACGCGAGATGCCGGAATTTCATGTCGGGCGACGATATGTTTTGCAGTTGCGTTCGGTTGCATTCCGACTGAAACGCTGAAACGCGACACAACGCTGAAACGCGACACAACGCTGAAACGCGACAAACGCTGAAACGCGAGGTTGACAGCAGATAAGAACACCAATATAATTCATCCGTTGCACAATTGGGGCTGTGGCGCAGAGGGAGCGCGCTTCCTTGGCATGGAAGAGGTCAGGGGTTCAATTCCCCTCAGCTCCACCAAGTGATAGCAAGGGCTCAGGAGATTCACCTGAGTCCTTTTTATTTTCTCTGTCCTCCGTATGTCCTCCAAAATTTTTTTTCTTAACTCATTTACAGCCCTTCCCCTATTTTCCGCGACCAATAAAACCAGTGTTATCCGATATCCAGAGC
>JAISQC010000146.1 GCA_031274465.1 Synergistaceae bacterium
GCGTCTTGGGGCGAAGGCGAACTGGAACCCGCCGCTCGCGAGCATTTCCAGAAATTCATCCGGGTCTTGGGCCACCGACGCGTCCACATCGAGATGCCGGAGCGTCAAGAAGATGGACACGGCGTAAATCTCCCTCTTATCGTAGAGCAGAACCTTTTTCTCCTCGGGGCGCTCGACCGATGCGAGGGGCTCTTCGCCATTGTACTTCTGCAGGAGGGTTATGTTAAAAATCGATCCCTTGCCGTAAACGCTCGAGACCGATACGTCGCCGCCCATGGCGCGGCACAGGCTTCTGGTGATCGCGAGCCCAAGCCCCGATCCCTCCACGCCCTTGTTGCGCAATTCGTCGAGCCTCACGAAATTATCGAAGAGGCTGTCGATATCTTCCTCCTTGATGCCGATTCCGCTGTCGGCTATCTCGAACGACAGAACGATCTCATCGTCCCCGGCTTTGACAGCGTTTACGGAGATCATTATATAGCCCTCGTGGGTATACTTCACCGCGTTCGACATGACATTGATCAGGACCTGCCGGATTCGGGCCTCGTCCCCGAACAGGCTGTTTGGGATATTCCCGTCGGCGAAAACGGAGAACGTCAGCTGTTTTTCGGCGAGGCGAACCTTCACGACGTTCACGATGTCGTTAAGCAGCGAGGAGAGGCGATAGGGCGCCGGGATTATATCCAGGTTTCCGGACTCTATCTTGGATATGTCCAGGATATCGTTGATTATGGAGAGCAGGTTATGGCCTGCTTGTTTGATCTCAGCCACGTATTCGGACATCGAGCGGGCGTCGTTCGACCGCAGAGCCAGCTCGCTCATTCCTATTATTGCGTTCATCGGGGTGCGGATGTCGTGGCTCATTCGGGCGAGGAACGAGGATTTCGTCTTGTTTTCCTCGTCGGAGCGCATCTTGGCCGAGCCGAGCTTGATCAGTATGAAGCAGAGAATCAGCATGAGGACGAGGCCAAGAGCGCTTATGGCCGGGATCACCGTGTAAATTTCACTGTAGTAAACCCGTATGGGGATGACGAGCCCAAGGTACCAGCCGTTGTTCAGCCTGTTGAAGAAGCCGATGCTGTCCGTGCCCTTGTAGTTCGTAAACCGCTCGCTCGACCCGATGATGCTCATCACGAGCTCGTCATGGACTTCTTTGAAACCGGGCAATTCGAGCATATGCCTGCCTATGTAGCTGGCCTGCGGGTGCGAGATGACGTTGAACGAGCGGTCGAACAGCACTCCAAAACCCTCGTCCGCGAATGAGATGGAATGCACCATCTCAATTATGGGGTCGATGAGGAAGCTGGCCGACAGAACGCCCCTGTTTGCGCCGTTTTCGTCGAAGATGACCCTGGACACCGAAAAGACCATCTTGCCGGTTATCAAATCCCTGTACGGCTCGGTGCAGTATGTCAGGCCGTCATACCTGACCGCGCCGACATACCACGGCCGCGAAGTCGGATCGAAGCCCTCCGGCTCAGTCCAGTCCCTCACGATGAGAAAATTACCGTCGATATAGCCGTAAATGGCGACGAAAATGTCATTGACGGCCCGCAGGGAGAAAAAATTATCAGACAGTTTGGCGATGATGTCGCGCAGGTCATCCGAGGAAGCGCCGTGCCCCAGCGCTTCGGCGACGGCGATGGAGGAATCGGCCAGCGCCATCTCGCTGGCCGATATGAACGACTGAATCTGAGCCTTGGACAGGGACATGACGCTATCGCCGTAAAGCTCGGTCTGCCGCTGTATTATGCGGCTCATGTAAAAACAGGAGACGAACACCAGCGTGATGAACGCCACACAGGTAAAGAGCAGCTCAAGGTAATTTGCCCTTATGGCATCCCTGTACTCGGAGGTTTTCGCGGCACGGCGGTTACCAGCGCTGCTGCCCAAGGAGCTAAAGATGTCAGAGGACGCGCTTTTATTTTTGCCCTTCGATGCTCTTTCGCCGGTAAGATTACCTTTCATCCGCCGTACAATATTACCCCACAAATCTCAGCACTCCCAAGGGACCGCAAGTGACCCGCCCGCCCAAGGCAGCCGAGCCTAATACTTCCCCGACCTTATCAAGTCGTACAGAGGCCTGACTTCCGGAGGAAGGGCCGCTTCCATATCTCTCAGTGTAGCAGCCGCGAACGCCTTCCTGTCGACGTCGCCGACGATCGTCATGCCCTCGCCTTCGAGGAACGATTCAAGGTCTTCCTCTTCTTTGACGAACATCTCGTGCTCCACCCTCTGCATCTCTTTGCCCGCCTCGATGATGAGGTTTCGCAGATCCTCCGGCATTGCGTCCAGCTTGGATTTGCTGATCACTATATAAACCCACGAGCGGAGATGCTCGGTCTTGCTGAGGTACTTCTGCGTTTCGTAAAATTTCATCGTCTTGACCATGGCAAGCGGGTTCTCCTGCGCCTCGACGGTCCCCCGCCTGAGCGCGTCCTGTACCTCCGAGAGGGGCATTGGCATCGGGCTTGCGCCAAGGGCGCTCATGGCAGTCATCGTGACCTTAGAGGCGGTTACTCGAATCTTCAAGCCCTTCATGTCCGCTGTTTTTCGTATCGGCCTGTTCGCGGTGACGTTGCGCGCCCCGCGTTCAAAATAGCCGAGGACTGTCATGTTGGCTTTGGCCGCCAGAAGCTCCTCGAGCTTTCTGCCCACGGCGCCCTTTGCCACCCTGTTGAGCTCCTCGGAAGACGCGATCAGGTAGGGCACGGCCAGTATGCCCATCTCCGGAACGACGCTTTGCATGCTCTCGCCGGTGAGCGTCATGTCCGCAGGGCCGCCGGTCAGGATGGAGTGAATGGTCTCCACTTCTGAACCGATTTGATCGCCCGGATATATTTTCACCCTTATCCTGCCGCCCGCCCGCTCCTCGACGTACTGCTTGAAGAAGACGCATGCCCTGTGCCACGAGTTGTCCTCTCCCGTATGGTGGGATACGTTGATCTCAAAAACCCTCCCCACGGGCGCGGCAAACGAGCTGCGGGGCGAACCGGCCGCGCAAAGGGCAGCCAGCGCGAGCAGCAAAGAGAAAATTATTTTCTTCATCTAATGAAGAATCTCCCTTCTAAAAAAGGCAAATAGTTAGCGAAAACCTAGATGACATACTCGTTGAGAGTTCTTTGCAATAATTAAGCGATATATACTCTTTCATATTATTACTTTATCACTTTTTTCTGTTTTGAACAGAGCTGGCAATTTATCCAAAACCGCAGGTCCGAGACAGTGGGTTCCACCCACACCCGCCGTGGGACCAGTCCCCCGGACCCCCATTTACATTTTGTTTCACCCAATGGGTGAAACAAAATGATATTACGAGGGTGCAGGGAGCTAGATCCATGCCGGGGTTTGGGGCAGAGCCCCAAGGTCCTGCCTGTGGTTTGAAAACGGTTTCCGAAATGTAGTTTTGAACAGCGTCCGCCAGAATTCCCAGCGCTGCGGAAATTTCGCCGTGCAGAAAATTTATCGCTCTGTCGTAATCAGGTTTCCTCTTTTTCCGAATCCAACGCTTTCAATCGGCGGAACTCGCGGCAAAGCAACGCGATGGCAATGACCGCCATAGCGAAGTCCGAAACGGGGCCAGCCCACAATACGCCGTCTATTCCAAATCGGCGGGGCAACAACATCAAAAGCGGCGGCAAAAAAATTATCTGCCGCGTGAGGGAAATGATAATGCTGTTGCCAGGCTTCCCCTGTGCCGAAAAAAATCCGCCCACCGAACTTTGGAGTCCGTTCAGGC
>JAISQC010000147.1 GCA_031274465.1 Synergistaceae bacterium
CGCCGACAGGGAGCGGATGATAGTGGCGGGCGGGATAACGCCGGAGAACGCTTTCGCCGCTTCGAGCCTAGGGGTTTACGCCATCGATGTGAACTCCGGGGTCGAGCGCGCGGGATCGCCGGGAGCGAAGGACGGCGAAAAAATAGACAGGCTGTTCGACAATCTGCGCGCTGCGTCGCGCAAAGAGGGGTGATTTGCGTGGAGATATCGAAAGGGGCATTTGGGGAGTTCGGCGGCATGTTCGTTCCCGAGATACTTGTGCCGACCCTGCTCGAACTGGAACGGGCCTTCGAGGACGCCAGGGATGACCCGGCTTTCCTCGCCGAGCTCGACGGCCTGCTCAAGGAATACGCGGGGAGGGAGACCCCGCTGTACAGGTGCCGCAACCTGGCCTGCGGGACGAAGGCCGTGATTTACCTAAAACGCGAGGATCTCCTGCACGGAGGCGCGCACAAGACGAATCAGGTGAGAGGACAGGCCATGCTCGCGCGACGCATGGGCAAGACGAGGCTCATAGCGGAAACCGGCGCGGGGCAGCACGGGGTGGCGACGGCTCTCGCCGGAGCGCTCTTCAAGATGAAGACGACGGTCTATATGGGTTCGAAGGACATGGCGAGGCAGGCGCAGAACGTGTTCAGGATGAAACTCATGGGCGCCGAGGTCGTCCCGGTCGAGACGGGCAGCTGCGGGCTGAAGGACGCTATCAATGAGGCGCTGCGCGACTGGTCGCAAAGTTACGGAGACACGCACTATCTTCTCGGGACTGCGGCGGGGCCGCACCCATTTCCAACCATAGTGAGGGAGTTCCAGCGAGTCATCGGGAGGGAGGCGAGGCGTCAGATAATCGAAGCCGAAGGCCGGCTGCCGGACGCGGTGTTCGCCTGCGTCGGCGGGGGTTCGAACGCTATAGGCATCTTCTGCGACTTCATCGACGACCCGGACGTGGAACTCATAGGCGTCGAGCCGGCAGGGCACGGCCTCCACACCGGCAAGCACGGGGCGACCATAGGAAAGGGCCGGCCGGGGATACTGCACGGAAGCTACAGTTTTCTGCTTCAGGACGAAAACGGCCAGGTTCTGGAATCCCACTCGATATCCGCCGGGCTTGACTACCCCGGTGTCGGAGCGCAGCACTCGCACCTGCACTCGACGGGGCGCGCCCGGTATGTCGGCGCGACGGACAAAGAGGCGGTCGAAGCGTTCGCGCTCCTGTCGAGGGAAGAGGGCATAATACCTGCTCTGGAGTCATCGCACGCACTGGCTTACGCCCTCAAGCGCGCCAAAGAAGCCGCATCCAGGCAGATATTCATCGTAAACGTCTCCGGGCGGGGGGACAAGGACATAGAGATAGTCATGCCGCACATCGATCTTGGGGGGCAAGTCAATGAGTGAGCGATACGAGGCTCTTTGGAGGAAGTTGCGTGAAATGGGGGAAGGGGCGTTCATTCCGTTCGTGATGCTCGGCGATCCCGATATCGGCGAAAGCGCCGCAATCCTTGAGACGCTCGCCCAAAACGGGGCGGACGCGCTCGAACTCGGCATCCCATTTTCAGACCCGGTAGCTGACGGCCCAGTCATTCAAGTTGCCGCAAACAGGGCTATCGAACAGGGAGCGACGCCCGACCGCTGTTTCGGCATCATAAAAAATTTTAGGCAGAATCACGAATCCGTCCCAATTGGGCTGCTCGTTTATGCGAATCTGGTGATAGGCGCCTCTGCCGGGGATTTTTACAGGCGAGCCGCCGAAGCTGGCGCAGACTCGCTTCTGATCGCCGATGTCCCCACGCTTTCTGCGGCTACGTTCGTTAAGCGCGCGCGCAACGCTGGGCTGGACGCCGTGTTCGTGGTCCCCCCAAACGCCGATGACGGGAAACTGCGCGAGATCGCCCGCATGACCAAAGGATATACGTACTTTCTCGGAAGATCAGGCGTCACAGGGGCAGACAGGGAGATGACAGCCCCGGAGAGACGCAAGATCGACCTGCTGAAATCCGCTGGCGCCCCGCCGATAGTGACGGGCTTTGGCATATCAAAGCCGGAACACGTGAGGGTATCGCTCGCGGCCGGCTCGGACGGCGCGATAGCAGGCTCGGCGACTGTGTCGATAATAGCGCGCTGCCTCGGCGACAGAAAACTCATGCACCGCGAACTAGCGGCGTTCACGCGCGAGATGAAAGCCGCGACGAAAAAATAACCGGCCAGCGGCCCGCAACATCGCCCGGGCCGCTGGTTATCAAGGCAAAAGCAGGACCTTGGGGCTCTGCCCCAAACCCCGCACATGCACTAGCCCCCTTGACCCTCGTAATATCATTTTCTTTCACCCAAAGGGTGAAAGAAAATATGATAAAGGGGGTCCGGGGGACTGGTTCCCCGGTGGGTGTGGGTGAAACCCACGGTCTTGAACCTGATTTTTGATGGTTAGCCGGTTTGATGGACAAAAAAGGCGAAGGATGGTACTATTTTCGTCGTTAATTAGTTAGTGGCAACTAATTTTTTGCGGGGAGTTCGTGTATGAAAAAAATCACCGCGCGCGGAGTAACCACGCTCGCTCTCATGCTGTCGATGATCTTCGCGCTCTCCATGCTCGAGGGGCTTTTGCCGCC
>JAISQC010000047.1 GCA_031274465.1 Synergistaceae bacterium
TAGGAACGGATATCATGGAGGCGATGCATGATGGCGCGTTGGTTTTGCGACATGTCCAAAACCGCAGGTTCGAGGTTGCGAGTTTCACCCACACCCGAGCCGCGAACCAATCCCCAGACATCTATTTATAATTTCTTTCACCACGAGAATGAAAGGAAAAATTTACCGGAGGTCAAGGAGGCCCTGCCTCCTTGCGGGGTTTGGGGCAGGGGCCCAAGAACTCGCATGTGTTTTTGGAAAAGATTTCTCGG
Organism: Synergistaceae bacterium; assembly: GCA_031274465.1. Classification (GTDB taxonomy): domain Bacteria; phylum Synergistota; class Synergistia; order Synergistales; family Synergistaceae; genus JAIRKI01. Next base: position 252 of record JAISQC010000047.1, read on the forward strand.
ATTGTGTTTCCGGGCAGCTCTGTTTTTTCTGATATGCGCGGCGGCGTCCCCGGGCCATGCTGCGGCGTCCGAAAGAGCTACCCACTGCGTGATCGACGAAGTCGCGCCGGTTCTGGACGAGGCGGGCGGAGAATACGAGCTGGAGGAGTTTGACGTATACGGCGAGTCGGTTCAGGGGATCGCGGTCTATGGGAATCACGTCCCGACTAAACCCGTTTCGGGAGAATATGCCGACTCGTGGGTAGAGCTGATCGACGCGGAGAGCGGCTCTTCGCTCGGTTTTATTGAAAAAGCCAGGATAGAGCCCCTGCCCGAATACTCCCCGCACGCCGCAATAGAATATATCGTGCGCGCCGATGACCCGGACCTGTTGCTCCAGCCGGGCAAAACCGACGAAAAATACCGGCTGGCGAAGTATAATTTTCATCTGGTCAAGGGAGACATCGTGCGCGCGTTCGGCGAATATCCCATGGATGGGGAAAAGTGGCTGTTGCTCGGGTTTACGACTTCCGTCGAGGATAGCGGTGACAGCGGGGTTGGCATGAGGTACGCGTGGGCCCGCGCGAGCGACATGGCGCCGATGGAGGATTACGCCCCTGACAATTCGAAGGCTGACGCGGCGTGGATTCCGCATCTGACGAGGGAAAACTACGAATACGAATCGCCGAAGTTCGAACGGGTTTCGGACGCGGCCAGATCGAGCATCGCGGGGCAGGGGTTTTATATCGACCTTCAGCCTCAGTATCCTGAATACATAATCGTAGACGAGATGACGGACCTCTACGCGAAAAGCGGCGAGTACGCGGCCGATTTCATAACGACGGATTTATTCCTGCACTCGTACCACCTGATATTCGACCGAATGCTTCAGAAACTCGAACTCGCGTATTTCTCGCCCAAACTCCGGGAATGTCTGAATGTCGCGCTGTCGGAGCTGGAGAAAGCGCGCCCGGCGCTCGTGTCCAGCGGACTGATGAGTTCTTACGAGACGGCCCGAGACATGTTTTCCATCCCCCTTGCTTTGCTCGGCGAGAAGCCGGGCGCCGGGCTGTCGGACAGGGCGTCATCCGAGATAGAGAAGATACTGGAGGCAAGCGGGGTAACGGAGTCGGAAATAACGGGAGCGACGGAGGATTACACGCAATACCGCCCAAGGGGGCATTATTCGGCGTGGCCGGGTCTGGAGAGCTATTTTCGGGCGATGTCGTTTCTTGGAAACGCCGGTTTCGCGCTGTTCGAAGATGACGGACCTGCCATTCCCGAAAACGTGAGGGTCGCGTCTTTGATCTCCATGATCCTCGGCTCGGGCGAGTCTAAGTGGAGGTCGTTCGAGGCGCCCATCGACTTTTTGATGGGAACGCCCGACGATGTGGCCCCGGGCGCGCTGGCAGGTATCGTGCAAAACGGATTCGGCGGTTTGCCTGGCGTCAAAAGCCTTGCCGACGACAAAAAATTGGAGGCCGTGGCCGCCGAAATCCGCGGCGCGGTTTCATCTCCCCGCATTCAGGGCAGAAAGACGGGAAACATATCGAAAGCTGAGGAAGAATCCGCGCGCGTTCCCGAGTTCCGCATATCGGGCAAACGCTTCACGTTCGACGCGTATATATTCAACCAGCTCACCTCTCCCCGGGTCGGCACCGATGAAAACCCCCGCAATCTGCCGGAGGGCACGGACGTGATGGCGGTTCTCGGCTCGCGCGCCGCCGAAAATTTCTCGGCCCGGAACGACGCGGTCGAGTCTTACTCGGCCAACATGAGGGAACTTAAAAGCGAGTCGGATGAGTTTTTCAAAAACGACGCGACGGTTTACACCCTATGGCTCGATATGTTGAAAAAGGGCTTCGGCGGCTCCGGCTCGAAACAGTTCTTCTATAATTCAGGGGCGTGGCAGTGGAAGAAATTGATGACGGCCTCCGCGTCGTGGGCGGAGCTGAAACACGATTCTATCTTGTACTCGAAGCAGGGCGGGGCGGAGATGGGCGACGGAGGCTGGTATGCTGGGAAATTCGCCCCACCTTACCCACGGGGATATGTGGAGCCCGACCCGCAGGTCTTTGGGGCGATCATAGCGTCGATAGATCGCATATTGGCTTTTTTCGACGAATTTCAGCTCGAAGGCCGGGGGGGCTCGGAATACGAGGCCATGCTGGAGGAACTCGGAGGGTATGGCGGTGGCGGCGAGGAGTATACGGACAAGCTGAAAAAATTCAGGTCGCTCTGCCAGTCCGCTAAAAGCATCGCCGAAAAAGAGGTCGCGGAGTCTCCCCTGACGCTGGAAGATTATGGGGAGATAAAACGGATCGCCCGGTCTTTCACCGCGTCTCTCATCCTTCCGGGCGGGATGGAAATCGACTACGGCGATTGGGAAAAACTGAGGATGTCAATCGTGGCAGACGTCGCGACCGACTTCCTTGAAATGCGCGCCCTTCACGTTGCAACTGGGGCGCCGCGCAAAATTTTCGTCTTCGCGAACGACAAATCGGGCGGGCCGAGGATCGCGCGCGGATACGCCTATTCGTATTACGAGTTTCCACGGCCTCTGGGCGACGGGCGCATGACCGACGAGGAATGGACGGAGATGGTCTACGACGAGGGGCGGGCGGACGAGCTGAAAGCCCTGCACCCCAAGTGGTACGGCGAGCTAGGGTTGAAATAGACAGCGCCGATGCGCGTGAGGCATATTAAATATTACATGTCGATGGGCGCTTTCATGTTCATTGGAGTGCCGCTCGTCGCTGATTTGAGCCTGTTTCTTGGGATGCTGGCCGGGGGGGTTCTGTCTCCCGTTTCGGTCGCGGTGGTAATTTTACTGCCCGTGCCCGTTGTCATGTCGCTGGCATGGCGGTTTTGCGTAAAGAGGCCTGATATTCCCGAGACGGCGCACTTGCGCCTCCTGCCAGCCTTTGCGGCGTTTTTTTATTACATGGCCGTGTGGATCGCCGCGTTCGGCCTGTCCGGGTATAACGCCGACAGCGGGGCGTTCGGCGTTTTCTACGCGATGGCCATGCCTTATTTCTTCGTCAACATCCTCTTATCGTTCGCAGGTGAGCTTTACTTCTTCCCCATCTTGCAGGCAGCGATATTGCTGGCAAATATCGCAATCCATCAGGCTGTGTGCGTTTTTTGCAAAAAAAGCGCGAGCGCGAACAAACATCTCCTGCATTGCGCGTGGCTGGCCATCCTGCTATGCGCGCTGTCGGGCTATCAATTCTACGACAGGAATTCGAACACCATTTTTGGCGCCCCGATGGAGGACGGCATCGAGGACGAGGTCGATCTGGGCCGGTATCGGCCTTTCGACGAAGACAATCTGCTGGCGGTCCTCCCCGACGCGCCCGAGATCGAAATCGGCGGTGAGTACCCGATAATAGACGGGGCGACTGCGGCCTATCCCGTTTACGCCGCCGCCGCGCAGGCGGTTTACAGTGGCCTGGACGAGGATACGGTAGGGGATTACGTTCAATGCTCGAGAACCGCCGATGCTTACAACAGCCTCATTGACGGAGAGATCGATATCTTTTTCGGCGCGCAGCCGTCGAAACAGCAGGTCGAGGCCGCCCGCGCGAAAGGGGTGGAGTTCGAGCTGACCCCGATAGGCAAGGAAGCGTTCGTGTTTTTCGTAAACAGGGAAAACCCTGTGGGCGATCTGACTATATGGCAGATACAGGACATTTACCAGAAAAAAATTCGCAATTGGGGCGAGCTTGGAGGGCGCAACGAAAAAATCACGCCTTTTCAGCGCCCAGACGGCTCGGGCAGTCAGACTGTCATGCTGGCGCGCGCGATGGGCGGAAAAAAATTGCCGCCGCCCCTGAGGGAGGAATACGCCGCCGATATGGGCGGCATGGTGAACAAGGTGGCCGTTTATCGAAATTACTCGTCCGCAATAGGGTATTCGTTCCGCTATTTCGTCGAAGGGATGAAGAAAAACAGCGGCGTCAAACTGATAGCGGTAGACGGTACGGCGCCCACCGTCCAAAACATAAAAAACGGCTCATATCCTTTTACCATAGACTTTTACGCCGTCACGGCCGGAACGCGAAACGAAAACGCTCAAAAACTGATCGGCTGGCTGCTGTCGGGCCAAGGGCAGGATTTAATCGAGCGTTGCGGATGCGTCGGGCTGTAGCGGCCCCTTGCGATTGGGTCCGGGGAGGCTAGCCTGCGGCTCAGAACAGCAGTGCCATGGCGAGGATGTTCATGTGTTCCCGCGCGACGTCGAACGGCGTTTTGCCGTCCTCGTCCTTGGCTGTTTTGTCGGCGCCGGCATCCAGCAACATTTTAGACAGCTCGTAGTCGATGGCTGCCGCGACGTGCAGCGGGGTCCCCGCTTTGGATCTTCCGTTCGGGTCCGCCCCGGCGTCGAGCAGGAGCTTTATCAGCTCTGCGCGATTTTCGCGCGCTCTGCCCTGTTCCGCGAACGCGCCGAGCAGGGCCCACATCAGAGGGGGCATCCAATCAGACGTTTCGAGGTTGTCAAAGGAGGACGGCGGCGCGCTTGGCATCAACCGCATCGCTTTGGCCTTCAGCCCGCTCTTGTCGAGCGGGATGTTTGGATCAGCCCCCGCGTCTAGGAGTTTTTTTGCGAGGGGGAGGGCGCAATCGTAGTACGGGCTGTTTGCCGCGTATCCCAGCGGGCACCATCCGAATATATTGACGTAGTTCACGTCAGCCTTGTATTCGAGCATCAGGTCGAATATTTCCATCGAATCCTTTTTGCGCTGAGGCGTCGCGTTTGGGACGCTGCCGGCAGCCGCCCAGAATATCGACCATAGCAGCGGGGTCATGTCGTCGGCCGTCGCGAATTCCACGTCCGCCCCGTTTTCAAGAAGCATCCTCGCCATCCCCGGGTTCGCCAGCTTTATGGCTTCGAGCAGAGGCGTTTTCTCGCTCTCGCGCTCTTTTTTGTAGATTTTGTCGATCTCAAAGCCATCGCGAATGGCCAGCCTGACCCCGCCGATGTCGTTGGATTCTAGCATTTCGAAAAAACGCTCCGGTGATACCTCGGCGAACGCGGCATCGAAAGAAAACGCCAGCAGAAGCAACGCGATGCAAGACAGTTTGATTGTTTTCATGCCGCCGCACACCTCCTCGCGCGAAGTAAAAAGCGATTCCCTGAACTTGCAGGTAAGACCCTGAGAGATCGCCTCGAATTCCGCCAATGCGCCTACTCCCTGCAAGAATTTTAATTTTCTTAAATTGAGTATTGCCCATTGCGCGTGATTCATTATAACATAGCCGTGCGGTCGGGGAGCGAAGCGCGCGGGCCGCTTGAAAGCGGGGGATGGAGACCATTGATTTTATCGGGCATGGAGATAGAAAAGCAAATAGAAAGCGGCAAAATATCGATCACTCCGTTCGAAAAAAGGCTGATAAACCCCAATAGCTATAATTTACGGCTATACAACGAGCTTTTGACTTACGCCGACGATGTGCTGGATATGAAAAAACCGCTTGGCACGAAACGGACGGAAATACCGCCAGACGGGCTTGTCCTGATGCCTGGGAGGTTATACCTGGGGCGCACGTTCGAGCACACCGCCACCGATCATTTCGTCCCCATGCTCGAGGGCCGCTCTTCGATAGGGCGGTTGGGACTTTATATACACGTCACCGCAGGTTTTGGCGACGTCGGGTTTTCCGGCTACTGGACGCTTGAGATACAATGCGTCCATCCGGTTAAGATATATCCGATGGTCGAGATATGCCAGATTTACTATCATACTATAAAAGGCGAGTTCCGCAGGTACGGAAACGGCAAATACCAGAACAACACCGATATTCAGCCGAGCATGTCGTACAGGGATTTTGAACGCGATGAGACTGGAGGCATATAATTATGAATTCCGATGCGGCACATTCGAAGGCCACTCCCGACCCGGTCATCACCTGCCCGAAATGCGGGGCGCAGGTCCGGCTGACCGAATCTCTCGCCGCTCCCATGATGGAAGTCATGAGGAAGCAGTTCGAAAAACGGCTGGAGGACAAAGAGCGCGAAATGTCCGAGCGCGAGGGGAAACTGCGGGAAAAGTCGCAGGAGATTGCGATCCGGGAGGGCGCGATTGACGAAAAGATCGCGTCGCAGGTAGCGGAGCGTCTCGACGCCGAGAGGAAAAAGCTCGCCGACAAAGAGGCCGAGAGGGCGCGCGCCGCCGTCGCAGACGAGATGGAAGAGCGCCGCCGCGAGATGGCGGAGATGTCCGAGCTGCTCAAATCGAGGACGGATAAATTGGAAGAAGCGCAAAAAGCGCAGGCCGAACTACTCAAGATGCAACGCGCATTGGAAGACCAGAAGCGCGAGATGGACCTGACGGTGCAGAAGGGGATATTGGACGGGCTTGGCGAGGTCCAGCAGAAGGCGCGCAAGGATGCGGAAGAAGCCCTCTCCCTCAAGATCTCCGAAAGCGAGCAGACCATCCAGTCCTTGCAAAAAACAATAGACGAATTGAAGCGCAAGGCCGACCAGGGGTCTCAGCAGCTTCAGGGCGAGGTGCAGGAGCTGCAGCTAGAGGAACGGCTGAAGCAGAAATTCGTATATGACCGGATCGCCCCGGTGCCTAAGGGGGAGCGGGGCGCCGATGTGCTGCAGCATGTCATAAACAACGGGCAGGATTGCGGCGTCATCCTGTGGGAGTCAAAGAGGACGAAGAGCTGGAGCGGGGCGTGGCTTGCAAAGCTGAGAACGGACCAGCGCGCGGCGAAAGCGGAAATAGCCGTGATAGAGACCCAAGCGATGCCGCCCGGGATCGAGGGCTTCGGCTTTCTGGACGGAATATGGGTCACGTCTCCGAAGAGCGCCGAGCCGGTGGCGTACGTCCTGCGCCACACGCTGATCGAGGTCAGCAACGCCCGCCTCGCCACGGAGGGCGTCAAGACAAAGACGGAACTGCTGTATCAATATCTGACTGGCCCCCACTTCAGGCAGAGGGTCGAAGCCATAGTCGAAGCGTTCTCCGTCATGAAGGAGGACCTCGACAAGGAGCGCAAGGCGATCATGAAGCAATGGTCGAAGCGCGAACAGCAGATAGAGAAAGTGATGCAGGCCACCGTCGGGATGTACGGAGACCTGCAGGGCATAGCCGGCCAGTCGCTTCAGGAAATAGACGGCATGAGCCTCATGGCGTTGGAGGAATGACCGTTGACAAGCGGGTCATTTTTCGAAAAAATATTTTTCCGCTCCGGGGTGCAAGGGTATTGGGATGCCCTCCAAAGCCGTGTCGCGATTCAAATCATCGCCCTGCGGCACGATTTTGGAGATCTCCCCTTTGCCGTCGAAGAGTGTTTTTAGAATCTGGTGCACAGCCTGATCGCTGAGTTTGTTGCTCGCCACCAGCGTTGCCTTGACCGCCACCGTCTCGGCTTCCCCGTCGATGCCCGGGTAAGCGCCGTTCGGAATGACCTGTTGGGCGTAGAACGGGTATCGCGAGATCAGGGAGCGCGCGTGGGCGTCTCCCACGCTCAGGATATGAGCCTCTCCTTCTGCCGCAAGCTGGCTTATGGCTGGCGTTGGGACGCCGGCCGTGCAAAAAAACGCGTCTATTTTGCCATCCCTGAACGCCGAGACCGATGCGCCGAAACTCAGGTGATCGACGTCTATGTCGGCATACGACATTCCGTACGCGCCCAGTATCTGGATAGCGTTGAGCTCCGTGCCGCTTCCCTCGTCGCCCACGGAGACGCGCCTGCCGTTCAGGTCCGAAATACTGCTGATTTCACGCCGCGCCACAACTTGGCATGTTTCGGCGTAGATGCCGGCGATTGCGGAAAAATCCTTGAACTCCCCTTCGGTTGAGAAAAAGTTGGTCCCATTGTAGGCGTATGTCATTATATCGTTCTGCACGAAGGCGATTTCCGCCCTGCCGTCTTTCAGGAGCCGGATATTGTCTACCGAGCCGCCGCTTTGGATCGCGGTGACGGGGACGTTCATCCTTTTCTCCAGCATGTCCGCTAACGCGTTGCCATAGGCGAAGTATATTCCAGAGCTACCGCCCGTCGCTATCCTTATTTTAGCCAATTCCCCGCCCGCGCTTCCAAAAAATTGGTAGCCGACGAGCAACAGTATCGCCGCTGTTGCCAGAGCGAACTGAATGACGACGTTTTTTCGCATTGCGTTCACCAAATCCCCTTATCTGAAAAAGCCCGCCATTAAAGCGATGACGGTTGCGTTGGAAATATCGACCAGGAAAGCCCCTACTATGGGCACTACGAAGAAAGCTTTTTCTGAAGGGCCGTATTTGCCCGTGATAGCCTGCATGCAGACCAAGGCGTTCGGCGTCGCTCCCAGACCGAACCCTATGAGCCCGCCCGCCATGACCGTCGAATCGTAGTTCCCGCCGAAAAGTTTGAAGACCAGGAAATAGGCGATGATCACTATGAGGGCGATCTGCGCGACCATCATGATTACGAGAGGAAGGGCCAGGTTGGCGAGCTGCCACAGCTGCAGTGAGTTGATCGCCATGGTTATGTACAGCCCCAGCGTTATATCGCCGATCATCCCGATACATTTGGAGTCGACGGCGAACCACTCGGTCTTGTCGCCGATGTTGCGCACTATTATGGCGACTATCATGGCGCCGAGGTAAGGCGGCAGCGTTATGCCAGCTTTTTTCAGGTAATAACTCACTGCCGAGCCGAACCCGGCGGCTACCAGTATCCACGCGAGGTTCTTCATGAGATGCGGGCCGGATACCTTGTGTTCGCCCTCGTCGTCCGCGCGCTCCGCCGGCGCGTCCTCCTGCGCGAACTCGCCGACCTCTTCCAGCACCGTGTCTTCGTTCGGGGTGCGGTAAGCGAAGCGGGAGGGGTTGATCTGGTTGGGCGTTGCGAGTTTATGTATTTTTATCAGCCACTCTCCAACGGGGCCGCCGATTATGGAGCCGGCCACCATGCCGAATGTGGCGCAAGCGATGGCCGCGCTCAAGGCGCCGGTGACGCCATACTCATCCTCGAACAGCGCGCCGAATGCGCCGGCAGTGCCAAGCCCACCGATCATCGGAATTGACCCGCCAATTATGCCCATGAGGGGGTTCAGGCCGAAGCCCTTGGCGGCGGCGATGCCGACCGCGTTCTGCAGCACCGACACGACGGAGGACACGCCCCAGAA
>JAISQC010000127.1 GCA_031274465.1 Synergistaceae bacterium
GAAGATACGGTTTCCGGATGTTCGCGCGCCCGTGCCCGGGCAGGGAGCCCAGCAGGGCCTCCAAGGCGTTCCGCCTTTCCAGCCTGACCGAAAACCCTGCCCGCTCGAATACTTTCGTCACTTCGCGGACGCTTTTCCGCAGCGTTTCTTCGTCGTCGGCCCTGAGCGTGACCGTAGAGGTGTAATGCCCGTAGATGATGACTCCCTGCTCGACCAGCGCCTGCGCGCCGTCGAGTTCTTCGACCATCTGGAGCGCGTACTGGTTCGGCGGCGCGCTCGTGTCGTTCAGCATCGCCGCCATGAAAGGATAAACCTTCTGCTGCCATTTTCTCCGGTCCGCGGCCACCTTTGCGCGGGCATGATTCTGATCCGTGACGATGAAACGGGAGGACCAGACCATATCCATGGGCATCCGTTCGACCTCGGCGAGGAGTCCGGGGCTCGAGTAGGAAGGGAACCCCTCGACGCTCAGGATCGCGAGGCCGCGCCCGTCATAGACGAGCGTCTGCCCGTTTTCGATGTCCCTGGCCAGCCACGAATCCAGGCAGTCCGGCGGATCGGGCAGCAGGCAGGGGTGATTCTCCCGGTTCATGATCATATTGATGGCGCGCAACAGTTCGTCGTTACCCGGAGTGTACGAGAGCCGTTTGAAGCGCACCATGCTCGAAAAACTCGATCTGAAGCGATCGACGAACTCGTTGAAGCGCTTCAGTTCTTTTTCGACGGAGGCCACTCTTCCCTCGTCGTTGCCCATCAGGAAATCCCCGATTCTTTTCGCCCAACCGCCCTGGGCGTACTTCGGCGGCAGATAAGTCAGAAAAAGGAAGGCGAAAGACTCGTAATGAGCGCCCTCCCGCGTGAACTGCACCAAGCGCTCGGTGTCGATGAGGGCGTTGACGGGCTCGTCGAAAAACCCCTCGGGGTACCCCAGCGACGGCATCCGCACGACGACCTGGTGGATCATCCACCCCTCGTCGAGGGCTTTGATGGCGTTGTTGAACGACGTGGACAGCCATTCGGCCTCGCTTTTGGTGGAGCTTTCGAGATCCGGCCCCTCGAAAAGGAAACCGCAGAGATAAGAGCCGTTTTTGAGCATCATCACCCCCGGCTCTATCATAAAGCGATATTGCAGATACGCGTCGAACCCCGTTTGCGGCGTTTTGGGATCCATGCTTCACAGCCACCTTTTCTGCATAAAAGCGGGCGGCTCGTCCTCGACGGAACTGTGCGCCGGCATAAAAAACTGCGTGTGAAAAGGCCCGTCGGAATAGTGGGACGATCTCCTGAAGACCTCCAGCATCATCGGATCGGCCTTTCCGAGCAGCCTCAACCCGAAGTAGATAACTCCCCACAGGGCGGCGGCAAGGAACACGATGGATATTTTCCCCCTCATGAGCCCGATGTTGAAACCCACGTAGCCGCAGAATAAAGCGCTCGCCATAAAGAGGCTCCGATCGCAGCCCAAAATGAGCAGGGGCTTCGTCATGCTTTGGTTGATGGAGAGCCGGCGCGCCTTTTCTTCAGCCATAGCGGTTCGATTTTTAACGCAGGAACCCGGTCGGGAGGTTCACCGACGCGCCGGAGTAGAGAGCCTTCAACAGGGTCGCGGCGCCCACCACCAGCCCTATCACCAGCACCAGATACACGGCCGTCCGCATGAAGCCTCGTATGTTGCCGCCAAAAAGCAGCATCGCGCCCGCTCCGACAATGGCGATCAGCGAAACGATGCCGGCGACGGGGCCGGTCAAGTCCTCCGCGAGCGTACCAAGAGGAGTATCCCACGGCAGGGAACCGCCGCTCGTCGCAAAAGCGCTGCCGCTGAACACCAACAGTACGGCCGTCAGAGAAAACATCAACAAAAGGACCTTCCTTATTTTCTTACCCGTAACTTTTTTGCTCATAACACATCCACCTCCGTGATAGTGTGAAAACCGTGCTCAGGGCGCGTCGATTTTTTCGCGCCGTTTTATCCATTGGACGTCGTATTCTTCTTTCGACGTGTCGTAGCCTTTCACCTCCATGATCTCCGTGAGGGTAGGGCCGGACTCGAGCCGCTCGATAAAAAGGACAAGCCCAAGCGCCTGGCCGATAAGGCGCTGCATGGGATTCGGGACGGCCTCCAGGATCAGCATCTCCAACCTGGACAAGGCCTCCAGGCTCCCGTTGGCGTGCAGCGTTGTGACGCCTCCGGGGTGTCCCGTGTTCCAGCTCTTGAGCAAATCGAGCGCCGTGCCGTCTCTCACCTCGCCGATGATGATTCTGTCGGGGTTCTGCCTCATGGCGATAAACAGGAGCCGCTGCATGGATACGTTTTCGTCCGTATACATGCTCACCTTGTTGCGCTGGTGGATCTGCAGCTCCGCCGTGTCCTCCATCGAAACGACCCTGTGCGTCGGATTGATCTCGTTAATCTCGTAAAGCACGGCGTTGGTCAGGGTCGTCTTGCCGCTTCCCGTGGCCCCGGCCACCAGGAAATTCTTTCGCTTGGCGATGCCGTCGCGAATGGCCTCCCGGTCCCCGGCGGTCATTCGCCCCTGCTGGATGTATTCTTCGAGGGTGAATATTCGGGTCGCCTTCTTGCGGATGTTGAAGCTCGGCTCCGCGACCGTCGGCGGGATGACGCCGATGAGGCGGGAGCCGTCGATGGGAAGGACCTCCGAGACCATCGTGTTCGCGTGATGCACCGTCTTGCCGTAAAACGACGCCACCGTGCCGAGGAACGAGATGGAACGGGAAGGAGGCACCGTGATGCCGGTGTCTATCGCGCCCGACACGCTCATACGGCAAATCCAAACCCGGCCATCGTCGTTCAGCATGATTTCGGTCACGTCCTTGTCGCCGAGAAAAGCCAAAACATCAGACCCCAGCTCTCGACTCATTTTCTCAATGAGTCTGCCGTGAACTTCGTCGTCCCGCATCAAAAAAGCGCCTTCCCTCAAGAAAATTCCAAATTCCAATCTGTCACCGAATGACGAATTATCGGTGCTCAAGAGTATATCATCAAAAGATTTCGATTGTCATTCTGCTAATATAGGGAATCAGGGCAAACGCGTCAAGTCCTCGATTGAAAAAGTAATATGACGGGCGTAGATATTTTTAGGTGGTACCAGGAGCAAATAATATGGAGTTGATATAGAATTTTTTCGGGTCATCCGGAATTTGCGAGCGTAGTAGACAAAAGAAAGAAGACACCCTAGTTTGGCAGCAGAGCAAGAATACAGGATTCTATAATCCCTTGCGGCGCAATGGCTGCGAGGGAAATTTTTTGTCAAGTTTTATGATATAAATTAGTTGTGAAAATAGGTGAAACATGCTACAATCTTTCTGGGCCGCTAATCTCACCCAGGGAGGGC
>JAISQC010000156.1 GCA_031274465.1 Synergistaceae bacterium
AAATTATATATTTCTTCCCACCGCGCGTTTAGAATAGCTTTATACGCTTCGGAGGAAATGGCTACGCTATCACCAATAAATCTGTAACTCCCGCTTGGCGAAACATTCAGGTATACATCACCGGCGGCTGCCAGGCGGTTTGTGTTTTTCTCTGCCGATCTGATGTGCTCTTCAAGGGATTTGTTCCTTTCCCCCCGCATCTCGAGTTTATATAGTTCCATTACATTTTCTTGCAGTGAGGGTGGTATAACATTTGATGAGCTTGCCGAGATATTCATAACTTTTACACCCCTAAACTTAGGTTCATTACCAAAAAATCCAAACCCGGAATACCCCAAAAACAGCGCGCTTGCTTAAATTTACAACATATTACAGTATCGACATATATTACCTTCCCCTGAATCGAGCCCCAAAAGACCAAAGGCGGGATCATCTTCTATCCCTCGAAAAACGTGAAGGGGGGAGAGAAGATCCTTCATTGTTGAGACGGGCAAAGCCGAGTCAAGTGTGCCACGGATATAAAACCCGCGGCATCGGCTGCGCGAACGCAATGCGCCCTTGACTCAGCGGATAGCCTTTAGCGCGCGCCTCGTTGGGCGCGACCAGCGGTAAACTAATTCATAGTGAGCGATTCCCTCAAGAACGCGTCTTCCGGCGATTGGTGTATAATCGTCAGTGGATGCGGAATTAAATATACAAAAGGGGCTGATTGCTATGTTTCCAGGGCACAAAAATATGGGGGCCGCGACGTTTCTGTTTCCAACCCCGCTGGTTCTGTGCGGTACTTACGACGCAAACGGGCGCGCGAACCTGGCGACTCTCGCGTGGGCTGGAATCTGTTGCAGCGAGCCTCCGGCTGTTCAGATTTCAGTGCGCCGCGAACGGCATACCTACGCCGCCATCATCGACAGGAAAGCGTTCACGGTCTGCCTGCCGTCGTCAGATCAGGCGGTGATAGCGGATTTTTGCGGCATGGCCTCGGGGCGCAACACTGACAAGCTCGAACGCGCGTCGCTCACCGCCAAACGCGGGCAGTTCGTTGACGCTCCCGTTGTCGCGGAATTCCCGGTCTGCCTCGAATGCAGGATGATACACAGGCTCGAGATAGGCAGCCACGACCTGTTCGTCGGAGAGGTGCTCGCTTCGTGGGTCGATGAGAAGTATCTGGACGGGACAGGCGCGGCCGACCTGTTGTCCATGTCCCCCATAGCTTATGGGCCTTCGACCGGGGGCGGCCAGTACTTCACACTGGGGCCATCCGCCGGAAAATCGTTCGAGATAGGCAAATCGCTGATAGATGCTGTCAAACCCCGTTGAAGGCGTCCTGCCTTCACAAGTCAAATCCCGTTTTTGAGCTCGGATTTAACGCTTCCTTGGTCGAACTTCGCGCGCATTGAACTGCTGCGGGGAGGGACAAATCATGTACTGGAGGTACCGGCATGGCGAAAGCGTTTTTTGAGAACGATGTTTTTTTCATCGATGAAAGGGTTGCTTTTCTAAAATTCACTAACTCATATAAGATTTTCGACGAAGATGGAAATCAGATCGGCAATGTACAGCAGAAAATGTCGGGCGGCTATAAGCTCCTGAGTTTTTTTCTGAGCAAAGCGATGTTTCCTTTGAATCTGGATATCGCTGATATCGACGGAAACGTGCTGATTTCGCTGCGCAGGGGCTGGAGCTTTTTGTTGAGCAAAATTTCCATCATGGACGAACGCGGCAAACATATTGCAGACATCAGTCAAAAGTTCAAATTGCTGAAAGCTGAATTTCAAATTCTCGATGCCGCTGGCGCGCAGGTAGGCAAAATTCTCGGCGATTGGAAGGCATGGAACTTTACCATCACAGACAATAGGGATAAGGAGATAGGCATCATAACAAAAAAATGGGCTGGGATATTGAAAGAAGCTTTTACGTCGGCGGATAAATACATTGTTTCCGTAAAGCCGGAGCTCTCGGATATGACGAAACGCAAAGCCGTAATAGCCTCGGCGATAGTCATCGACATGATATTGAAAGAATCAAGTTAGCCGGGTCTGGGGAAACGCTGAATGAGCTTGCCCGCGCTATTCCCCAGTCCCGGGGCGCCGTTCTGGCACGGAGTCGAGACTTGGCATTTGCCGCAGCCGTACCTTGGGGAGTGTTTTTCCAGGGTTTTATCGAGGAAATTCGAGCAAATCTCGTGGTTTTTGCCGTCCTTCAGGCTTATGGCGCCGACGGGGCAGTTGGCGGCGCACGCCCCGCACATGGGGCACCAGTCGAAAACGCCGGAGTAATCCCGCCTCGACGGAGGCAGATCGAGCGCGGTTACGACGCTGCCGAGCCTGCCAGCCATGCCCAGCCTCGTGATGAGCCCTTTGGAGAGGCCGAAGGTTCCAAGGCCGCAGGCGTACGCGACGTGGCGCTCGGACCAGTTGCTGGTGAAGTTTCCCGTAGCGAAGCGAGGGTCGTTCGAGGGGATCGCAGTGGGATACCCTTTTTTTTCGAGCACCTCCTTCAGACTGGCCATAGTCGCGGAGATGAAGGATTGCCCCTCTATACGCGCGTGAAGCCACTCGCTCGACGGCCATGCGCGGTCTGCCGCGTTGCTTCGCTCTACACGCGGGGTGACGTGGAAAAAGACCGATATCACGCTGCGAGCCTCGAGCAGCCATCCGCGCGGGAGCATGAACTCCGGCCCTACGACACCCGGTGTCCTGAAACGCTCGAAAAGCCCGTCGTCAGGCGAAGCGACGCCCAGCAAAAAGGCGCCGAACATCTTCATGGACGCCAGCTCGGGGGATATCGCCGTGCCCCTTGCTACGTAGTTGCCCCCGCCTTCTTCGATGCAAAAGCCGATGAAATCAGTGATTTCGCCAAGATTCATGCCGCACCCCCTGTTATTTTCGTTTTACCTATGATATTTCTTAAAGCCCGATGTAATCTATATTTCCCACATAGGGTTAAATAAATCTCAGGGAATTTAGATAGCGTAAATAACATGATATCCCCGCAAATCAGAATAGAACAAGGATCAGAGGCTGATGGGCGGGAGGCGGTCAGCATTACGCGCCGGAGCCTTCAGAAGAAAATCGCTCGACACGGGCAAATGGCCGATGAACGTTGTCAAATCCCATTGAAGTTTTCCCATCTCCATCGTAAAAACCTGATATCTGTAAAATCAGGCACTGCGATCTGAGGTGGTATAGCGGCACCGTAGTCCATCCTTGCTCGGGTTGACAGGCGCACTTCGCCATTTTCAGATATGCGGAGATGACCCGTGTCGAAAAGCAGGTGAATATCCATTCTCATCGCAAATCCATTGGCAATCGTGTCCTCGCCATTGTATTTGTATGGTTTTATATGTGCGGCTTCGAGCACTTCCGGCATTGTCACATTCGTTATGACGCAGCGTTTGCAGGCTAGCAATACTTCTTTTCTGAATCGCGCCTGATTTGGTCGCGCTGTTTTGAAATGGCTGACCCGCTTTCGCTCGATTTCGGAGGCAATATCAGAATTCTGAATGTGCTCGGTCGCTTCCTGCAATGTTTCGCCCTTTGGCAACTCGGCAAGGATCTCAGATATTTCAGCATTGAGTTCGGAATCCCCTCTGTGCATTGGAGGCTCGCCCACTTCCATTTGAAATTGGGAAACGGCATTTGAGGAATGTAGTTTTTGGGGAACATGACTATTTCTCCCCGTAGGCGTTGAAGGAACGTGCGACTGCAGATGCCAGCAATGGCGGCACGGCATTTCCGATTTGCCTGTATACGGATGAACGATTCCCGCAAAACTCAAAACGAATGGGAAAGCCCTGTACCGTAGCAAGTTCACGGCATGACATCCTTCTTTTGTTGTTTGGGTGGTGAAGCACTACAACGCCGCCTCTGTCATCGCCTCTTGCCGTGACGGTAGGAGCGGGTTTATTGGGGTCGATTGTCCTGTGGCCGAGATATCCGTTGAAACGGAGCTTGTAATTTGAGTATACATGGTTTGGTATGTCGTTTGGCTGGTCGGGGTCTGGCAAAATCTTCAACGCATCTTGCACGCCAACCCATTTTTTCAAGCCGTCCCCGCCATCAGGGCTGTGCGTTGGTTTTGGAAATTCGTAAACGAAATTTGTGCCGTTTCTGACCCCGACGAAGAACACCCTTTGCCGAGTCTGCGGTACGCCGTAATCGGCGGCATTTAGCAGTTTTGCCTGTACTTTGTATCCCATTTTAGTGAAGTCATCTAAAATCATCTGAGCCACCCTGCCATTGCCCAGGCTCAATATTCCCTTTACATTTTCGGCAACGAAAAAAGAGGGTTTTTTTGCTTCGATGATTCTTATAAGCTGTTTGTATAATACATTTCGAGAATCGCCTTCGCATCTTTTTGTGTTCGCGACGGAAAATCCTTGGCATGGGAAGCCGCCGATTATTATGTCGCAATCGGGTACGGCGGAGGCATCGATCAAGAAAATATCTTCGCAAACGATATGATTCCCAATGTTGCGGCGGTAAGTTTCGACTGCGTCGGCGAAAACGTCATTTGCCCAAATAATTTCATGCCCCGCCATGATAAAGCCGAGATCAAGCCCGCCAGCCCCGCTGAACAGCGAGACTACATTCACGTCAACGCACCCAGCCGCTTAAATTCCTTTCCCAATAAAAACGCAAATTTTACCGGCACCGCGTTTCCAATCTGTCGATAACACGAGTTCATTTGGCCGATAAACTCAAAGGATTCCGGGAATGTCTGAATGGTCGCGCTCTCCCTGATCGTCAGCCTCCGTTTTCCATTGTAGTGCGGAATGGCGCAAACCCCGCCTTTGCCGTTGCCGCGAGCCAATATTGTAGGAGACGGCTTGTCGGGGTCTGTTGCCCTATGTCCTGTAAAATTTCGGTATTCGATTTTATATGAGGAGCAAACGTGGTTAAGATAATTGTTTTGTACGTCTGGTTCCGGATAGTGGCCGATGGCAGATTTAATAGAAATCCATCTGGTGAGTTCTCCGTCTTTGCTGTTGGTTTTTTGTGGGAAGCAAAACAGATTTTCTCCGACCAGGTCTTTCCTTTGCCCGATGATTATCACTCTTTGCCGCGTTTGCGGGATACCGTAATCAGCCATATTCACGAGTCGAATTAAGGTTTTATAGCCCGCGTTCTCAAAATCAGAGATAATTTTTTTGATAACCGCGCCACTGCCGAGGCTGAGTATACCCCTTACATTTTCAGCAAGGAAAAACATGGGCTGTTTTCCCTTTATCACATAGTAAAAAAATCGGTAAAGCTGATTCCTGTCGTCTTCGATCTTTCGTTGCAGGTTTGCCAACGAAAACCCTTGGCATGGGAACCCCCCCGCCACCACGTCTGCGTCAGGGAGTGACGATATGTTTATGTCTTTTATGTCGGCGTGAACGATGTGCGTACCGATATTTTTCTTATACGTTTCAACGGAGCTTTTATCAATATCATTTGCCCAAATTATTTCATTTCCAGCTTGCTGTAAACCTAAGTCCAAGCCGCCGGCACCGCTGAATAATGACAGGATCTTCATGTCCTCCCCTCCTTACGTTCGGTGATGTTGCCTAAAGCATGATGCCATGTTTCGTCGGCGTCTGCCTAACAGGACGCAATCAGTATGTCATAAAAATGGGCGGTCTTCAACGGCGAACCTTCCGTCATCTGCTAAAATTTATTGTACGGGGGTATCGTTGCCCGGGCAGCGCATATCGATTATGCGCGAAGAGCCTCTATATCGAGGCTACGGCTCGTCGGCGTTGCAATACGTCATGTCGAAAATCTCGCGGTTGATGATGTACGCGTCTTTGAAATCCGCTTCTGGAGCGGCGATGTAGTCTCCGGCCCTGCCGTAGAAATACTTCTCCCTGTCCCAGTTGGAGAATACCTTCGTGTTCCTGGAAAGCTCATGCGCGCGGATTATTTTGCCGCCCTTGGGGATGCAGGTTCGGGCGAAGGGCAGGGCGGATTTTTTCTCCCCCGTCACTTTGTCGGTGACGGTGGGAGCGTATTCGGCGTCGGGTATGAAGGGCGCATCGGTGGCGTCGTACGATTCTTCGTGCCGGGTTTTTTTGATAGGGTAGGCCTCACCCCGAATGCCGATCATCAGATAAGTGTCTTTCGAGGCTACGGTGTCAACGTCGCCCTCCAGCGTGCGGATGCTTATCTGAGTCCCTTCCGGGAACATGTCCTCGGTGCGCGCGTAGCCGACCGGTATCGGCAGCTTGCGGAAACGCCTCATCGAAGAGAAGTCGATGTCGTGGTTGTCGCAGTACACTAGGTCGAAACCGTTTTGATATTCCTCTATGCGCGAGCGGAGAAAGTCGTCCGGGGTGACGCCTGGGTATGTTTTTTTCAAATGTTCGAGGTTGATGTAGCCTCCGGCTTTTTCTATGTTGCCCCCGCCCGAACCTACGCCGCCGGTCAAAAAAGCCGCCAGCTCGTTTGCCATTACCTCGCGCACGGCGCTTCGTATCGAAAGTTTGAGCCCGGTCGGGACGCGGCAGTAAACGACGCAGCTTCCGAATTGCTCGACCTGTTGCGCGATGTCGCTCGAAAACCCGAGCAAATTCGGGTCGCACGGGCAGGATTTCAGCAATCCCATATTGCCGATGGCCTCGGACGAAGACAAAGTCTCCGCAACCACCTCCAGCTCTTCTATGGAGAGCATCGAGTTTTTCAGTTTCTTGATGACCGCCCAGTCCACCGGCATGAACTCGGACAGATCGCGGTCGAGCGGGTGCCTCATCTCGGAGAGGCTGTTGGTGTCCGTGAACAGGCCGTAGTACAGAGCGGTGAACACTTCCGGGTGAGAGGCGAAGTCGAAGCCCTCACGCCGCATAAGATCCCAGACGAGAGTGGAGCAGCTTCCGAGCGAGGGCTGTATCGTCACTAGCGGCCCTTCCGGTATTTCAGGCCTGTGGTGGTCGATGACCGCGAATGCGCATCCCTCGAATTTGCTCACGTTCCCGGCGCCGTACTGGCAATCCACTGTCACGATCAGACCGCATCGGGGAAGCTCGCAGACGTGTTCGAGAGGTATTTTGAGCAGTTTGAGCATCCATACGAGGTTCGGTTTCGTCACGACGCTCCGCCCGCCGTAGACGAGCCTCGCCGAAACACCCAGAGACTCCAGATAGCGCAGGAGCGCGAAACCGCTGGCTATCGCGTCGGCGTCTGGAACGTCGTGGCACTATATCGCTATGTCGCGGAAATTCACGAGGTCGCTAAGCTTCATCCGGATTTTGCCGTCCGTTAGTCCATGACCTTGAACTTCACCTTGGTCACCAGCGTCTCATCCGCCCAAACACTCCAGCTCGAGTACCCCCTTATCTCGTAGTCGCCGACTTCGATCGGCGCGTCCAGCAAATAAGAGTCAAAATCCCTTTCGCGTATGCTCACGTAAGTCCTGAATTTGTCGTGAGGGGCGCCTGAGTCGTAAACGCCCATTATGGCCCCGTCGTCGAGCATGTACTTGGGGACGCCGGTCACCTTTGTGCGGATGGTCTCTTGCGGGCTGTATTTCGATTTGTATATCTCTATCGAGAAGGCGTCCCGGGCGCTTCCCCCGACGGTTATCGGGACGCTGGACACGAGCGTTTCTTCCGTCTGCGCGTTCCCGCTGCCGTATCCCCGTATCTCGTACTTTCCGACAGAGAGCGGGGCTCGCAACGTGATGCGCGCGTCGCCGCCGGTGATGAATTCGCTGGACGCGAACTCTCCGTGAGGGGCATCTGTCTCGCATATGCCGACGATTGCGCCCTCGTCTATCATGCCCTGCGGGACTCCCGATATATTTACGTGGATCAGTTCAGCCGGGGCGTAGCCCGTTTTGACCACATCCATCGAATAGGCGCCGCGCGCGGAGGGCGCGGTGTTTGCCGCCGTGCCTTGCGCGTCTGGGCCGATTGGCGGGGCGTTTAGCCTCGACAGTCCGAGCGCGGCGATGGCTATGACGATGGCGGCCGCGATGGCGACGCGAAGATATTTGGGAGACGAACCCTCTTTTTCGGCGTCATTTTCGCCATTTTTAGCTACTGATGGAATACTTTTATTTTGTTTTGATATTTTATTGTAATCAAGGGCTTCGCAAATCGAATGCGCGATTTCCGTTGAGTTTTTCGTGTCGGTGATGCCTTGGGTCGAGTTCAAGCCGAGCGCGAGGCCGGGGGGAAGCACCTCCATCCCGTCGAGGTAAACTGGGATTGTCCTTATTTTGTTGTTAAGGGCGAATTCGATCTCCGAGCGGACGTACGAGGAGCCAACCGACTCCTTCGTTATGAAGACGATGAAAATCTTGCATTTCATTATCGCGGCGGCGATTTCGTCGGTCCATGTAGAGCTGATGTTGATCCCTTTGTCGTACCATATCGAAAATCCGCTCCCGCTGACGCTTTCGATGATCGGGAACACGCGCCATGCGTCGGAATGCGCATAGCTGACGAACACGAACGATTCGTCCTCCAGGCTGCACGGAATCACTTTGCAGGTTGCTTTTGGATCGGACATGATATTTCCCTACCTTAAATATAATCGTTTTAAATATTTTACCACACGCCCGATCAAAAAGCATGAATCTTATGAGTCGGTATCTCGCGGCTAGTCCGCCCGGGTCATCGCAGTTTCGGCAGCGCCGCCACGAGCGCCTTGGTGTATTCGTGCGCTGGATGCTCCAGCAGGTCCGCCGTCTCGCCCTCGTCCACGACCTCCCCCTTGCGCAGCACTATACCCGAGGACGCGCCCCGCCTAGCCAGTAGCAAGTCGTGCGTCACGATTATCATGGACATGCCCCTTTCGACGCGGCGCCTTAAAACCTCCAGCACCTCGCCCCTCGTGGAGACGTCCTGCATCGCGGTCGGCTCGTCGCAGAGCAAAAGCTCCGGCTCGAGGATGAGCGCCCGCGCAACTGCGACACGCTGGCGCTGCCCTCCGGAGAGCGAGTAGCGCACGCGCGCGTTCCAAAGTTCCTCTGGCAGCTTCATCTCCGACAGGATGGCGTCAGCGCGCTCCCCGGCCTCGGCCCGCGTTTCCCTCCCATTGCCCCGCGCCACTTTCCACGGCTCCATGACCGCGTCGCGCACCGTCAGGGTTGGAGGCAGGGAGCTGTAAGGGTCCTGCAGCACGTAGCCGCACCTGCGCCGGGCCGCTAGGCGCTCTTCGCCCCTCATCTCACCGACTGGGCGCCCAAAAAGCTCCACGCTCCCGGAGGCCGCGGGCATCAGGCCGAGGATGGAGCGCATGAGGGTCGTCTTGCCGCTGCCGGACTCGCCTATGACTGCAAGCGTATGTCCCTTTGCGAGCGAGAAGGACACGGATGAGAGTGCCCGAACGTCCTCTTGGCGCCGACCGAAATATCCGCCTCTGCCTTTGAAATTCACGCTCAGGTCTTTTACTTCGAGGATTTTTTCCGATGTCATGACGGCACTTCCATCTCTTTGATCGCATCGATCAGAGTGCGGGTGTAGGCGTTGCCGGGAGAGGCGATTATATCCTCAGAAGGGCCGCTTTCCACGATGGCGCCGTCTTTCATCACGATCAGCGTGTCGCAGGCGCCGGCGGCCAGAGGCAGGTCGTGCGTCACGAGAATGAGCCCCATGCCCCGATCCCGCACCAAATTCGCGATCGTCTCCAGCACTTCTTTTTGCGTGATCACGTCGAGCGCGGTCGTCGGCTCGTCGGCCAGCAGAAAATCCGGATCGCACGCCAAAGCCAGCGCCAGAGCCGCCCGCTGTTTCTGGCCGCCCGAAAGTTCGTGCGGATAACGGCTCAGTATCCGCGCATCGAGCCCCACTGCCTCCATGAGCGAGACAGCGCGCTTTTTGCCCTCGTTTTTGGGCGTTTTCAGGTGATGCTCCAGGACTTCGGTGATGTGCCGCTCGACGGTGAGGTGCGGGGTGAAGGAGTTCATCGCCCCCTGCGGGACAAGGGCGATTTTGCGCCACCTCCACTCGTTCATCGCGTTCTCGGACAATTTGGCGAGGTCCAGTCCGCCGCAGATTATCTGCCCGTCAACCAGCGTCCCGGAGGGCAAAAGCTGCGGGATCGCCATGAGCGCGCTGGATTTGCCGCTGCCGGACTCTCCGACCAGTCCGACCACGTCTCCGCGCGCCACGGAAAACGAGCAATTCTTCACGGCATGGACATCCGCTTCGCGCCCTCTGTACGTGACGGAGAGGCCGCGAATCTCGATTTCGATTTTTTTGCCGGATTCGGAGTGGGTCATCCTCGCTCCGCCTCCTCGAGCAATTCGCGCTTCGTCTCGGCGGCGAGCCGTGGGTCGGCCCGTTCCTCGAGTTTGCGGCCGATGTCCATGAACACGAGGCATATCATTGAAATCCCAAGCCCGGCCGGCAGGATCGTCCACCACGCCCCGCTGGTGAATGCGCCGTACGTGTGGGCTTCGTGCAGCATGCGGCCCCATGACGGGACCCTGGGGTCCGACAGGCCGAG
>JAISQC010000191.1 GCA_031274465.1 Synergistaceae bacterium
TCCGTCACTCACCGGACGCCGCGCTGGCGTCGGCCCTGCTGAAAATTACCGACGACTTCGGAGACTCCCACACCTGCACGGAGGAGAGCGAATAGTTTGGGCCCCGGAGCAACGGGTCGAGGCGCTCGAACGCGAATCGGGCTATGTTTTCGGCGGACGGCTGGGAGATGACGTCGTTCAGGTAAGCGTGGTCGAATTTCGATATCACTTCGTCCTCCACGATCCGTTTCACCAGGACGAAATCCACTATCATCCCTTCTTCGTCAGGCTGCCCAGATACCTCCACGTCCATGCGGTACGTGTGCCCGTGGAGCTTCTCGCATTTGCCGTGATATTTGACGAGCCTATGGGCGGCGTCGAAGGAAAATTCCCTTCTCAGTAGCATGACTTCCTACCTCTCTTTTCCATTCCGATGAAACTACCCCGCATTATAAACCATTATCCCGTCATTCGAGTTTCAGGAAACTCTGAAGACGAGGCGACCCAGGCAGGCTTACGCCCAGCAGCTCGGCCATCAGCCGAGCCCCCCGCACCGCTTTGTCCGACACGCAATTATTGTACATGAGATATATTTTTTTGGAACCCTCGAAATCCCGAACCAATTCTTTCGTCCGTTCGGCCCAATCCGCCAGCTCGGAGCGGTCGTACTCGTAATCGAAGCGTTCGTGCACGGAAGCGCGCGGGTTCCCCCAGCCGCGCCTGTTTCGGCCGTGAAAGCGCGCCACGGTCCCCCATTCCGCCGTAATCGGCCACTCCGGGGGGACCGTCCAGCCCATGGCAGGCTCGTCCACCGCGACGTAAGCTATGTTTTGCTCCGACAGCGCGCCGAGGAATTTATCCCGATTCCCCGCGTCGAACCACGAATTGTTTCTCACCTCGACGGCCACCGGCATCGGGCCTACGACCTCGCGGATGCGTCGGAAATAGACGACGCCCTCCCTGGAAAACCGCCATCCGGGCGGGAACTGAAAGAGCAGGTAGGCCAATCGCCCCGACGAGTGCAATACCTCCACTGGTTTCATAAATTCCGCAAAAAGCCTCATCCTCTGCCCGTGCGACAGGTCAGATCGCCTGACGAGCGCGGACGGCGGCCTCTCTCCCAGCTCCGACCTCAGCCACCCCGGGAGGGAGGCGAATTTGGCGCGATGGAACGTGAACAGCGAAAACGCCTTCACCCCGAACAGAAAATCGCGCGGCGTCCCGGCCCTCCACCTGAACGCGTCATCGACGCCGGGAATCGCGTAGTACGACGAGTCTATCTCCACTATGTCGAAACAGGATGCGTAATATTGCAAACGGCGCGCCGGGATCGCGGCGCCGCTTGGATAAAAACCGCTTTTCAGCAAGGTCTTGTCCGTCCACGAGCAAATTCCGACACGAACCCCGCTAGCCATCGGCGCGCACCAACTCCGATCCAGTCAGCCGCTCGGACCGCATCCGAAGCGGCCTCTTAGTACATGCTGCCGGATTTCTCGACGATTTGCGAGCTGGTTCTGTAGCTCATGACCGAAACTATCACGAGCAGGACTATCATGATCGCAGCGAGCAGAAGAGTCTTTGCCAAAATGCTGATGTTTCTCATCCCCAGATGCCCCCTAAGCAGTTTTTTGCCGCGTCAGCATAAAAGACGAAACAATACTGAATGAATTTGCCCACAGCGAACACATCTCACCAATCAATCACCCAAATTTGTAATTATTTTAGCATAATCGATCCCAAAATTACAAAAAAATCGCAAAAACGCACTCTCCAACTCACATCTTAGAAACCTGAAAGCGCGCCGGCAAAGGGCGCGCGCCCTTAAAGCGCAACGCCGGCAAACCGTATCGACCCTAGGCCGGCCGAAGCGCCTCTTCCAGACGGGCAGCTATCGCGTCATATTCTATGTTTTCCAAACTTTCGCGCAGCCACGCGACCAGATCCCCGTCTGCATCGTATTCGTAACGCTCCAGCTCCGCCAAAGCCTCTTCCATCTCCGAGGCGCTGTAACGCGCCGCCGCTTCCATAATATTTCGAAGAAGCGCTGCGTCCGGCGCATGCCTGCATTCGCGCGCCGCATCGGATCGGCCCGCGCGCGAGGCGGCCTTCAGCGTGTCGTTCAGGCCGCACACGAGAGCGTTCGCCATGCCGACCAAGGTTTCGTGGTTTGCCCTGACGGTCTCATAATCGCCGGATTTTGCCGCAAATTCCAGAACTTCCGCCAGCTTTCCCACGCTAGGCGCGCAAATGCCATAGCTGGCGCCCTTCAGTCCGTGCACCGCTATGGCATAGTCGAAGAGGCGCTCTTCCAAAAAACCGTTCAGGCTTTCAACCAGCCCCGGAGTATGCGCCGCATAAGAGCGCAGGACTTGCAGATAAGCGGCTTCGCCCCCATAGCGGCGGATTCCTTCGGCAATGTCGAGGCCATCCGCGTCCATTCCCCTGAGTTCGGGAGAAATTTCCAAGCTGCCATCCGCAGAGTCGGCCTCGGGATTCGCGCCGCGCCCTTTTTCGGCCTCTGCTTGCGCCTCATGGCCATGCCGGTCGCGCACCCACTTGTTCAGTTCCGCGTCGAGCCGCGCCACATCGATGGGTTTCGGCAAGAAACCGTCGAACCCGGCATTCAGGAACTTCTCCTCGCTCCCGGAGAGCGCGTTTGCCGTCAGCGCCACTATCGGCACAGTCCTGGCGTAGTCCGTCCCCATCTCGCCTCGGATTATCCGCGCCGCCTCCACGCCGTCCATATCCGGCATCATGTGGTCCATAAAGACTACGTCGTACCGCCCGTTGCCGGGGCCGCCGCACGAACGTATTTTATCTATGGCCTCTTGCCCGCTCGAGACGCAATCCACGAGAAGCCCGTAAGGCGCCATCAGCCCTCTTGCAACGTCGAGGTTGGTCGCCACGTCATCCACTACCAGCACCCTCCCGTACGGCATGTGCGACCGTTCGAGTTTTCCGCGCCGCGCCAAGCGGTTTTCCGCGAAGCAAAGGCCCCTCAGCCTATCCGCCGTCTGCGCGCCTATCGGGGCGTCTCCCGCCATCTTCTGCGGCATCTCGACACTGAAGGAGCTCCCGACGCCGTATTCGCTGTCGACCGCGATAGTTCCGCCCATCATCCCGACGAGGCGCTTCGTGATCGAAAGCCCCAGCCCGGTGCCCTCGACATTGCGGTTGGGCCGCGAGTTTAGCCGGACGTATTCCTTGAAAAGCTTGTGCATGTCCTCTTTTTTGATTCCCATTCCGGTATCGGACACCGCGAACTCGACGAGCGCGTCGCCGCCCTGACGGCGCCAGCCTATCCGGAACGTGATTTTCCCTTCCTCGGTATACTTGAACGCGTTTGACAGGAGGTTGTTCAAGACCTGCTTCACGCGCAGCTCGTCGCCGCACAGCCTTGCAGGCACGGTTTCGTCGATGGCAAGCTCGAAGGAGATTTTCTTGTCCGCGATGCGAACGACATTCAGCTCCGCGACCTCGCTTACAAGCGATGCAAAGTCGTAATCGGAGGAGATTATTTCAAATTCCCCAGCCTCGATCTTCGATATGTCCAAGATGTCGTTTATGAGGCCGAGAAGGCTCGTCCCGGAGCTATATATTTTCTCCATGTTGCAGCGCGTAGCCGGGGGCAGGTCGCCCTCCAGCTCCACCAGGGACAGCCCAAGGACGGCGTTTAACGGGGTGCGTATCTCGTGGCTAACCGCGGCAAGGAACGCGCTTTTAGATTCAGAGGCGGCCTCTGCCACTACCTTCGCCTCGATGAGGTCGGCCCTTTGGCAGTCGAGCTGTTCGATCATGGAGTTGAAGGCATTGGCGAAATCCCCCATAAAATCGACGCGCTGTTTGTAGTCGCCCCTCGCCACCTGCTGCGTCTGCCAGGCAAGGTGCTTGAGCGAAGCGTACAGCGCCTTTAGGGGGGATGCCATCTCGTTGTTGGGCGACGGCAGCTTGGAGTCAAGGTTCCCTTTCGAGAGGGCATTCGCGAGCTCCCGCGTCTCCGCAATGCACTCCGCTAAATACTTGAGCCCCTGCCCGAGTTCCCGAAAATCGTCCGGCAGGAGGCCGAGGCTCAATTCTGCCTTCGCGGGGCGGTAAAGCACGTCGCGCAAATAGTTGAATAAAATCTCCGCTACAGGGTTCGTGTCGCTCGACCTCCAATGCAAAATCGCTGCCGGCCTGTTTTAAAAATGGCTGCGAAACCGTCATTTTCCAGCATTTTCACGCCGGGCAAGATGAGGTTGGAGAGGCGACGCGAGCATCCATTGCGGCTATTCGACCATCAGAAGCACTTGCATATCGCCCTTCTCGGTATGTATATGGAATCCCTCCGGCGCTGAAACCCAGTGTGAGCCAGCAATCAAAGAAGGGGTCGTAATGTCGCGCAGCTTCCCGTCGCCCGCCATCAGCACAGTGGCTTTCCCTCCGATGATGTTAGACGTTTCCGCCATCGCGGACCGGGCGATTTCATCGAGCTCGCCGACGTCTTTCGCGATGAGCGATTTTATCACCGAGCGGGCGAAATCTCTCGAATACGCGAAGATGACTTTGCCCGAAATGTCTCCGACCAGCCCGATTTCAAATGAAATATCTCCCACGAATTTGCTTTGCGGCGGCATGGTTTTTATTATCTCGTCAGATCTCAGCCCAAGCATGGTCTCGATCACGTTGAACGCGCTGCGCGAAAAACTTTCAAGGCAGGTCATCAGAGATTCGTTGCCCTGCGGCGGTTTTTTGCCCACGATCTTCTGGTCCGTGTCGGCGACGTGATAGTTCAGCCATGCGACCAGCGATCCGGAGAACGCCCTAACGACCTTCATGTCGTATTCCGTTTCGACCATTCTTTTAGCGAAATTATCGACCGTTATGACGAATCTCTTGTGCTGCAGCTTGTGCGCTTCTATGTCCTCATATCCGATGGACGCCTGGTATCCTTCCTCGAACTGGAAGTGCTTCACCGTATAGTCGTACAGAAAGCTCACGGCGTCAGCGCACTCTTTCTTGTAGTCCCCCCGCCCGCTTCCGTCTATCACATCAAGCAGGTTGTCCACCATTTTGAAAAGCTGCTGGTGCTGGCTGTCGATTTCCTCCACTCCGAGACGGTATCCCTCTTTCCACATAAAAATACCTCCATAAGCAAAAAATTCCATAAAAATAGAGAGGCTGAATTTTTTTGCACGCTCGATGATATTTTACAATATTTCTCGTGGAATTGTTCATTAGGGGATTCACTTCACTCAAAACAGTCGGCCCGAAAAAGCCGTGGATGCGGCGGCCTCTCAGTCCCGATCCGGCGTTTCGACGCGGAACACCATCGTAGCGTAGCTGGTCCCTGACTCGACCCTTTGCCCCATCAGTGAGGAGGAGTCCTCGTGCTCCAGCAGCTCGCCTTTTTTCGCCCCCATATCACGAAGCAGCGCCAGAACCAGCGAGGCCGCCCTGCGCGCATC
>JAISQC010000193.1 GCA_031274465.1 Synergistaceae bacterium
CCATGATTCTCTTGGAGCTGGAGGCATGTTTATCGCGATCTTCTGCGGCATCTACACGAGCATTGTCATGAGCGTTTTCGGCAAATTCTCCTTCTTCAAGGAAGATTCGGCGATTCCCGATTTCGTAAGATCTTGGTTCGACTCCATGCTTCCGATCGGCATAATTCTTTGCAGCGGCTGGATTTTAGTGCTGCTCATGCGCGTTGACATATACAACATGATCCTCTCGATATTTATGCCTCTTTCAGGATTGCTTGAAACCTCGTACGGTTTTGTCATCATGATGTTCGTGTACTGTTTCATGTATTCCATGGGCATATCCAGTTGGGTCCTCACTCCTGTGACGAAACCAATATTGCTTGCGGCCATCACGGCGAATATAGCAATTGCCTCGGGGCAGTCGGCAGGTGCCCTCAACGTCGTGACGGCGGAGACGATATATTCCGCATATCTGTGGATCGGCGGCATCGGCTGTACCTTGCCGCTTGTATTCATGATGGCCAGATCAAAGTGCAAATCGATTAACGCGCTGGGCAAAGCGAGCCTCGTCCCTGGCATATTCAATATCAACGAGCCAGTAATATTCGGCGCGGTTGCATGGAACCCCATCATGATGCTCCCGATGTGGTTGCAGGGGGTCGTCCTTCCGATCATCGTATGGGTTTTCACAAAGGTAATCCCGATCGCTCCGATTCCCGCGTTCGTATTTGACATGTGGTATTGCCCGTTCCCATTTTCGACGTGGATCACTACGAAGGGTTTTACGGGTTTCGTGCTGCTTGTCATCGTTGCTCTGGTCTCCACATTGATTTGGTATCCGTTCTTCAAATCGTACGAAAAACAGCAGATGGAAACGGAAAAAGAGCTTGAACAGGCAAGCGCATAGCAGACGAAGAAGGTGGCGCGCGTAATGGAACTCGCAATGGAAAACGAAGAACTGACCAACTTATCGATGAAAATCATTCTCCACGCTGGAGACGCCCGGCAGCAGGTCTTCGAAGCCCTCAAAGGGATCGCCGGCGGCATGTACGGCGCGGCTTCGGAGAAGCTCAAACTGGCGCAGGAAAAAGTCACGCTCGCGCATGAAGTTCAGACCGATGTCATCCAGGCTGAGGCAAGGGGCGAGAGCATCGGACATTCGCTTCTGTTTGCTCACGCGCAGGATACGCTGATGGCGACCAGCAGCGAGTTGAATATCGCAAAGCAATTGCATCAGATTTTCGAGGCGTTCGACAAACGCATAGCCAAGCTCGAAGGAGGTGGGTCGCATGAATAGGATGAGTTCCGTCACAGGATTTAAAAAAGGCTTCCTTTGGGGCGGCGCCGTCGCGGCAAATCAATGCGAAGGGGCGTGGCAGGAGGGCGGGAAAGGTTGGTGCGTGGCCGACATCAATGAATTTCGGGACGATATCCCTTTGAACAAGAGGTATAACGAGGAGACCACGACAAGCGCCGTCAAAAGGGCGATGGAAGACCAAGAAGGCATATATCCCAAAAGATGGGGCATCGATTTCTATCACACGTTCAGGGAGGATTTAAAACTTCTCAAGGGGCTCGGCATCAACAGCTTTCGAACCTCCATCAACTGGGCGAGGATATTTCCGAACGGGGACGAAGCGGAGCCCAACGAGGAGGGATTGAAATTCTACGACGCGCTTATCGACGAAATAATTTCGAACGGCATGACGCCCTTGATCACGATTTCTCACTACGAAATGCCGCTTAACCTCACGCTGAATTACGTGGGCTGGTACTCGAGGGAGGTCATAGATTTTTTCGTAAGATATTGCGAGACGTTGTTCGACCGGTACAAGGGGAAGGTAAAATATTGGATAATCGTGAACCAGATAAACCTGATAGTGCACGAATCCTTCAATCATCTGGGGATTGCCGAAGACAAGGTGGAAAATCTGCTCGAAGCAAAATATCAGGGCGTGCACAACGAGATGGTGGCGTGCGCTAAAGCCGCGAAATACGCGCGAAAAATCGACCCCGAAACGCATGTAGGCGTAAGTTTCTGCGATGGGATCAGTTATCCTGCAACCTCAAAGCCCGAGGATGTCTTTGCGACTTACAGGCGCAATCAGATGGAATATCTGTACGGCGACGTGCTTATTCGCGGCAAATATCCGGGCTACGCGTTTCGTTTTTACGACGAGAACAATATACATATCGAATTTGGGGAGCATGACGAGGAGATACTCGAGAACACCGTTGATTTTATGGCAATATCATATTATTACACGAGAATCAGCGATGCTCAAAGCGTAAAGGAGAAAAAAACATCGTACGACAATCCGCACATCAAAGCTAGCGACTGGGGTTGGGGCATTGACCCAATTGGGCTGAGAACGAAGCTCAACATGTATTACGACCGTTACCAGAAGCCGATCCTTATTGCGGAAAACGGTATCGGCGCGCTCGACAAGCCCGACGCGGACGGAAATATCCATGACGATTACAGGGTCAATTACCTCCGGGAGCACATCATCCAGATGAGAGAGGCCGTGCTCGACGGGGTGGACGTAATCGGATATTATCCTTGGGGGCCTATCGACATCATCAGTTGCTCTTCCTCCGAGATGAGCAAGCGATACGGCTTCATTTATGTGGATCTGGACAACTATGGCAAAGGCTCTGGCAGGCGAAGCATGAAAGACAGCTATCACTGGTATCGGAAAGTCGTTGAATCAAACGGCGAAATTCTGTAACTCTAAAGAGCCGCTACAGCCGGGTGGCCCTTCAAAGGGTTCGCCTGGCAGAGGGTGCGAGGAAGCAAATCTTGCGGCGTATTTATAAGGGCGTGTCGATTTGATTTCCAAAAAAATCGCTGTCTTGTCAGTGCTTTTGGCGGGTTGCATGTGGGGCGTGCTGGGTGTCTCCGTCAGAATGCTCTCGGAGTTCGGATTTTCCGCGATTCAGATAGTCGTAACGAGGCTCCTGGTATCGGCGGCTGTGCTTGGCGTTTATTTGTTTTTCACGGACAAATCCAAAATGCGCATGGACTTGAAAGACGTCAAATGGTTTGTAGGCACGGGGATATTCAGCATGCTTTTCTTCAATACCTGCTATTGCATCACGGTGGAACTTACCTCGCTTTCCGTAGCCGCCGTTTTGCTTTACACGTCTCCGGTTTTCGTCGTGTTGATCTCGCGGCCTGTTTTCAAAGAGAAAATCACGGCAGAAAAATGGGCGGCGGTCGCTTTATCCGTAACCGGTTGCGCGCTTGTATCGGGAATACAGGCAAGCGGTGTCTCCGGGATCCGGTCAAGCGGGATTGCGTCCGGCATCGGCGCGGCGGTCGGATATGCCCTCTATAGCGTGCTCGCAAAGATATTGCTAAAGAAATACGATTCGCTGACGATTTTGCTTTTCACTTTTGCATTTGCCGGCGCTGGCGGGCTGTTTATAACCCCAGTCCGCGAAATAGCCGTAATTGTTGGAAATGCTCCAATCGCCGCCTTTGTAATAATAGTATCGGCTATAATCTGCTGTGTTGCCCCGTATGTTTTTTATAACCGCGCGCTTAGCGCGATTCAAGCTAGCAAAGCATCCGTAATTGCGTCGATAGAGCCCATTGTGGCAACTGCGGCAGGGGTGGTCGCGTTTGGCGAAGGATTGACCTTTAGCGGGATAATCGGCACTTCACTCATATTGATTGCGATCGCGATATTGAACTCGCGATAACTTAGTCTCCGAGGATGGTGCAATATGAAAAGCAACTGCATCAATCTGATCAAGGCGTTGCTTGACCATGGCGGGAGCATGACCGCCAGGCATTTGGCAAGCTTGCTCGACGTAACCGAAAGAAGCGTCAAGAATTACGTTGCCGAGATTAACAGTTATGAAAGCGGGCTTATCGCATCCTCGCGCAAAGGGTATTCGATCGACCGGCCAAGGGCGAAGGCGATGCTCGCGTCAAATGAAAACCCCTCCCCGCAAACTTCGCGCGAGCGGGTCAATTACATTATCACCAAGCTTATAACCAATGACACCAGCGGCAATAAAAA
This sequence comes from Synergistaceae bacterium, assembly GCA_031274465.1. GTDB lineage: Bacteria > Synergistota > Synergistia > Synergistales > Synergistaceae > JAIRKI01. The sequence goes on from JAISQC010000193.1 coordinate 4,011, forward strand.
TGTCGATTTATATCAACTTGTGGATGAACTTTTCATCAGCTTTGAGAGCGTCAAAAAAGATATGGCGAAGGTCAAAAAAAAGCTATTGGAGTACGATTTGGTCATATTGTCCAAGGATTCACGCATCTCCATCAGCGGCGAGGAATTAGACAAAAGAAAGCTGCTCAGCCTGATATTGTACGAAGAATTCAAAAATAATATTATGAGCGTCAGCGTAATTGAAAGAGAATTTCCGGGATATGACCTCGAACTTTTGAAGTCGATAATTAAAACGCAATGCGAAAAATATCATTACTTCATCAACGAATACGCTCTTTTAAGCCTCGTTTTGGATGTCGTCATCGGCATGGACCGCATGAAAAAAATGCGAACCTTTGGCAGCTCGCGCAAAGAGGGGAAAAGTTTCGGCATTCGGGAACAGGAATTATCGCAAGAAATTGCCCTCAGGATAGAACAAAATTTTCACATTTCATACAGCCAGCACGAATTCGAGGAACTTACCATTATTTTGATCAGCCATCTGATGAAATCTGATTTCGCCGCGCTTAACATCGATAACATACGGGATGTGGTGGGTTCGGAATGCGTTAAAATTGTCGATGACATTCGTGATTTATTGAAAAATACTTTTTTTATAGATACCAATAATAAAGATTTTTTGGTGAAATTCACCTTGCACATCAAAAATTTGCTGGTTAGGCTTGAAAACGGTTACACTACGAAAAATCCGCTTCTGGAGCATATCAAAAGTTCCTGCCCGATGATATTCGAGCTCGCCGTGGTTGTAGCGGACAGAATTAAGAAAATCACCGATTACGAGATTACGGAGGGCGAAATCGCTTATATCGCGCTTCATATCGGTAGCAATCTGGAAACGCAAAAACCCATGAGGAATATTGTCAGTTGCATAATTTATTTTCCGCAGTATTACGACTTTTCAACCAAACTTAACGAAAAAATAAAGGATATTTTCGGCGAAAGGCTGGAAATAAAAACAGCCGTAACCTCGATAGAGGAGCTGATAGCGGCGCCAAAAGGGGATTTCGTGGTTTCTACCCTTCCAGTGTCCGATGTGGCCTCGAATTGTGTGATGATAACGCCTTTTCTAAATGAAAAGGACATTGAAAATATCGGAAACAAGCTGGCCGAGATCGAGCTGAGAAAAAAGAAAGCGCGTTTGAAAAAAAACTTAATGCAGATTTCGAATCCTAAATTTTTTTACAAAAACACTGATTTGAAAGGCAAATATGCGGCCATCCGCTTTATGGTTGACATTATGGAAAGAGAGGGATATGTCAAGCCCACGTTTTTTGGCGAGGTTTTGAAACGTGAAAATCAGGCTTCCACGGCATTTGGGCATATATCTGTGCCGCATTCGCTCAAAATGGACGCGAATAAGACGGGCATGTTCGTATTGCTAAACGAAAAAAAACCGGTGCAGTGGGATGATAATTCCGTGAGCATCATCCTTCTGTTAGCCATCAATGCGGATGAACGGGAGCTGTTCTATTATGTTTACGATAATTTGATCGTTCTGCTGCTGGAAAAAACCAATGCGGCAAAGGTCACAGCATGCAACACATATATCGAATTTATCGAAGCGATAGTTGAGTGCTTCCAGTAGGGAGGGGAAAGTTTGAAACAATTTGAATATATCATTGCCGATGTCACCGGAATCCACGCGAGGCCCGCCACTGTCCTCGTAAAGGCCGCTAAAGAGTATAAAAGCACGGTAAACATACAAAAGGGAGATAAAAAAGCCGACGTAAAAAGATTGATCGCATTGATGGCGCTTGGAGTGAAATACAAAGATAAAGTGCTTTTTACGATCGAAGGCGAGGATGAGGATATCGCGGCCGCAGAACTGCGAGTCTTTTGCGAGAAAAATCTATGATGTGCATGGCCGAATGCCGATGAATGGCGTGCATGTGCCGTTTCTGACTTATCCTTGTCTTGTGGGGAGGTGAGCTCCGATGAAAAAAATGAAGGGTTTGTGCGGGTCGCCAGGTTACGGCATCGGGACGGCCGTGATATGGAAAAACACCACGACAAAACCGCCAAGGTATGCGGTTGATGACAGAGCTACGGAGGAGACCAGGCTAAAGCGCGCGCGGGAGGCGTGTGACGCGCGCCTTTGCGAGCTGGAGGAGAAAACCGCCGCCGAGGTGGGGGAGGCCGAAGCAGAAATATTCAGCGCCCACAGAATGATCCTGAGCGACGAGACATTCTTTGAAAACGCGCTCGCCAGGGTGGAACCCGAACGCTTGAACATCGAATACCTGATTTACGACGAATGCCGGAAGGTGGTTGCCACATTCGCCGAATTGGATGACGCTTATTTAAAAGAGCGAGCTGCGGACATAGAAAACGTCTGCAACGATGTCATCCGCCGGCTGTTGGGCGAGAGCGCGCCTTCTGCGCCCAACGCCGGGACGGATGTGGAAGACGTGATCCTGGTGGCTGGCAACTTGACCCCGGAGGAAACTGTAAGGATGGACAAGACAAAGCTGCGCGGGTTTGTCACCGAAAAAGGCGGCATTACATCTCACGCCGTGATTTTGGCGAAAGCGATGGGCCTGCCCGCGATAGTCGGACTGCCTGGCGCCCTCGAAAATGTTGCGCCACAGGACAAGGTGCTGATCGACGGCTTCACGGGGGAAGTCATAATCCAACCCGACGAGGAAGCATATAAAGCTTTCCTTGGAAAATACGAGAAATGGAAAAAACTGGAGAGCCAATACGAACTGGCGTCATGCCTACATTCCGAAACGAGGGACGGGTTCCATGTAGACGTCGATGTGAATGTAGGCGACGCTTGGAGCATAAGGGATTTCGACGCGAAGAAATGCGACGGCATTGGGCTTTTTCGCACTGAGTTTATCTATATGGGCGTTTCCGATTACCCAGGTGAAGACGTGCAATACGAAATATACAAAGACATCGCTTCCCGCGCTTCCGGCAAAGAAGTGATAATTCGGACGCTCGATGTTGGCGGCGACAAGCAGTTGGAATATATGGGCTTGCGCAAGGAAAGCAACCCGTTTCTGGGCTGCCGCGCCATTAGGCTTTGCCTTGCTCGCCCCGACATTTTCAACACCCAGCTCAGGGCGATATTGCGAGCGTCGTCCCACGGCAACGTAAAGGTCATGTTCCCGATGATAGCCAACCTCGAAGAAGTCCGCCTCGCGAAAGAGTGCCTTGAAAAGGCAAAGCGTTCGCTCAGGGAGGAAGGCGCTGTCTTTGACGAAAATATTCCAGTCGGGATCATGGTGGAGACGCCGGCCGCCGTTTTCATTTCAGATCAATTGGCCCAAGCCGTGGATTTTTTCAGCGTCGGATCGAACGATTTGATACAGTATATCACTGCGGCGGACAGAATGAACGAGTCCGTGCAACACCTTTACGATAGCTGCAATTTGTCCGTGCTGCGCTCCATGCGCGAGGTGTCGAGAAGTGCTGCGGCTTGCGGCATCCCTTGGGGGATATGCGGGGAGGTCGCATCCGAGGAGCGGCTTGTGCCATTGTGGGTGGCGCTTGGAGTTTCTGAGCTGAGCGTAGCTCCGTCGCAAGTTGGGAAGATAAAGCAGCTCGTTAGGCGCATGGACAGGAAAACGCTGGAACCTGAAATGGAGCGCATACTCGATATGGACTCCATCGCGGGAGCGCGAGACGCGCTGGATGCTATATTGGAAAATCTGCCATAGGGCAGAGGTCCTCGGCGTAGCGCCTGAAATCTTCCATCCCGGCAAAAGAGCCTATTTCGTAGAATCGCTCCGTCGCTTCAAAACCGGCCAGTTGCCCGCCATTTGACAGCCGGGCGAACGTGTCGGCGATGTCGAAAGTATCGCTTTGCTCGCTGTCCAACGCTGACGCGCAGCAGCAGCTCAAGCCGTAATCGATGTATTCCATCTCAGGCGAAGGGTTTTTCTTGTCGTAGCGGATCACGCTCCCATCTGACGCTGCGTCTTTGCCCGGGGCGTAAACGACATTGCTGGTGTCCCACTGCCCTCCGTTGCGGTACACCGTCATCAGCCCGCTTTTTTCGGAGCGCAGGAAGGCTTTTTCCACGGCATTGTAATCTATCGGCAGGTAGCTGTCGCCGTACAGTATGAAAAACCTGCCGCCTAAAAGAGGGATGGCTTTTTTAATCGCCCCGCCGGTCCCGAGGGGATTTTCACCGTCGTATGAATATTCAACGTTCAAACCGTAGCGCCCGCCGCCGCCGACGTGCCCCTCTATCTGCCCTCCAAGAAATCCTACGCACAGCACGGCCTTTTTTATCCCGCTGGAAGCGAGGAGCTTTAATTGATAATCTATGAAAGGGCGCCCATTGATGTCGATCAGCGCCTTCGGCATTTTCTCCGTGACCGGCCTTATGCGCTTGGCCAGACCGCCCGCGAGTATGGCTATTGGAAGCATCGCCAGTATCCTCCGATCAGCATTGTTGCGGCATTTTATCGCTTGGCTAGCGAATCGTATTATATCAAAAAGAACATTCAAGCGGTTCCTTTATCGCTGGTTTGCGCTTCCGGCCGCATGGCCTGTGTTATAATTTTTCAACATGGTGGGGGGGATTGGCATTGCAGGATTCTTACGTCAAAAAATATTTCGAACAGGTTGTCGAGATAGCGTCATCGGTGGACGAAAATCAAATAGAGCGTATGGTGGACATACTCCTGTCCGTGCGGGAATCCGGCGGGAGGCTCTTTTTGCTGGGCGTCGGCGGAAGCGCGGGAAGCGCTTCTCACGCAGTGAACGACTTTCGCAAGATATGCGCTTTCGAGGCGTACACCCCGGTGGACAACGTCTCCGAGCTGACTGCCCGCACCAACGACGACGGGTGGGGGTCGGTGTTCGTCCAGTGGCTCAAGGGGTCTCGCATCCGCAAGGGCGACGGAGTTTTCGTCTTTTCGGTCGGTGGCGGCAACAGGGAGAAAAACATCAGCGTCAACATCGTTGAGGCGCTCGTCCTGGCCCGCGAAGCCGGGGCCTCGATCCTGGGGGTGGTCGGCCGGGACGGCGGGTATACCGCACAGGTAGCAGACGCGTGCATCGTGATACCGCCAATCGACCCCGAGACCATCACCCCGCTTGCCGAGGCGTTTCACGGCGTGATCTGGCATCTGCTAGTCAGCCACCCAAGGCTTAAGGCAAACGAGATGAAGTGGGAGAGCGTATTGTAAAATCGCACGCAGCGTAAATTTTGCCTATGAGGGGGAGCAATATGGGGAAAGTCGCGATAGTAACCGGCGTCACGGGCCAGGACGGAGCATACCTGTCGTCGCTGCTGCTGGGGAAGGGGTACTCCGTCCACGGCGTCAAACGCCGAAGCTCGCTGTTTAACACGGCTCGCATAGACGGGCTTTACGAGGACCTTCACTCCGATCATCCGAGGTTTTTCCTCCACTACGGCGATCTGACCGACAGCAGCAACCTCATCAGGATAATACAGGAGACTCAGCCGGACGAGATTTACAACCTCGCGGCCCAGAGCCACGTCAAAGTTTCGTTCGAAACGCCCGAGTACACCGCCAACGCCGACGGCATGGGCACGCTTCGCATACTGGAGGCGCTGCGGATCCTCGGCCTAGAGGGCTATACGCGCTTTTACCAGGCATCGACCAGCGAACTGTACGGCAAGGTCGCCGAGACGCCGCAGAGCGAAGCGACGCCGTTTTACCCGCGCAGCCCATACGCTGCGGCAAAGCTTTACGCGTACTGGATAACGGTCAACTATCGCGAGGCCTACGGCATATTCGCGTCGAACGGCATACTTTTCAACCACGAGTCGGAGCTTCGCGGCGAAACCTTCGTCACCAGAAAGATAACCAGGGCTGCCGCGAATATAGCCCGAGGCAGGCAGGACAGGCTGTGGCTGGGCAATTTGAGCGCGAAGCGCGACTGGGGCCACGCTGAGGATTACGTGGAGGCCATGTGGCTGATACTGCAGCACGACGCGCCGGATGACTTCGTGATAGCGACCGGCGAGACGCGCTCGGTGCGCGAGTTCGCGGAGTCCGCGTTCCGGCACGTCGGCATCGATATCGAATGGCGTGGCGATGGCGTGGACGAGAAGGGCGTGGATTCGAAGACCGGGCGCGTCATCATCGAGGTAGACCCGAGATATTTCCGCCCCACGGAGGTTGAACTGCTGCAGGGAGACCCGTCGAAAGCAGAGCGCGTGCTGGGATGGAAGCGCGCGGTTTCGTTCGACGAGCTCGTGCGCAGGATGGTCGAATACGACGTGAGGATAGTGGACAGGGATCAGTCGGTATCCGAGGCCGGTTTCGAAGTGCCGGCGGCTCTGGAGGACAGATGATGAGCCTTTACGCGATCGTGCTTGCCGGAGGCAGCGGGACGCGGCTGTGGCCCTTGTCACGGGGAGAGATGCCCAAGCAGTTTCTGGCCGTCTGCGGCAGCTCGGACACGCTTCTCCAGCAGACGATAAAGCGCCTGTTGAAACTGACCAGCCATGAGCGGCTGCGCGTGGTGGCCTCGGGCAGGTGGAAGCCGCTCATTGCCCACCAATTGTCCTGCATCGGCATGAAGGGTAATTTTCTGATAGACGAGCCAGACGCCCGCAACACCGCCCCCGCCATAGCCTTGGGGGTTGCGGGCCTTATCGACGGCGGCGCGTGCGAAGACGATGTAGTGCTGGTCTGCCCCAGCGATCATATAATCGCGGATGAGGGCGAGTTCTCCCGCGCAGTCGGCATCGCTGAAAAAGCCACGGCGGGGGGGAGCATCGTGACCTTTGGGATAAAGCCGACCTCGCCCGATACCGGCTTCGGCTACATAAAGGCCGCAGGGTCGGGAGACGAGTGGCTCGACGTCGATTCGTTCGTCGAAAAGCCGGACGAGCAGACCGCGCGAGGCTATCTCGAGTCCGGAAATTACTATTGGAACGGAGGCATCTTCTGTTTCAGGGTGCGCGACATCATAGCGGCGTTCCGCGATTATTTTCCCGAGTGCGCCCATATATTCGACGCCCCGCCCGAGGACAGGGCGAGGTGCTTCATGTCGTCCCCGTCCGAATCGATGGACTACGCGGTCATGGAGAAGGCGCGCAACATCGTATGCGTGCCGCTCGACGCCGGGTGGTCGGATGTCGGTTCGTGGGACGCGGTTTACGAGAATTCGCCCTCTGGCGAGAACGGCAACGCGACCGTCGGCAACGTGGAGCTGTACGGCGGCGCGAGTAGCCTTGTCATCGGGCACGAGAGGCTGATATGCGGAATCGACCTCGACTCGATGATAGTGGTAGACACGCCCGACGCCTTGTTCGTGGCGCCTAGGGGTTCGTCGCAAAAGCTTCGCGGCATCGTCAAGCAGTTGTCCGAGCGCCACCACGACGAGACGGTGGAGGCGCCCGAGAGCGCTCGCCCGTGGGGGACGTACCGGGTGCTCTCCAAAGGGGACCGACACAAGATCAAAAGAATTGCGGTCTCCCCCGGAGGAAGGCTGTCGCTGCAGTACCACATGCACCGTTCGGAGCACTGGGTTGTGGTGCAGGGGACGGCGAAGGTGGTGATTTACGGACACGGAGACGAATCCAAGCCGAAAGAGCGGCTGATTCACGAAGGCGAGAGCGTTTTCGTGCCCAAGGGGCATCTACACAGGCTCGAGAACCCGGGCCGCATCCATCTTGAGATAATAGAAGTTCAGATAGGCGAGTACGTCGGCGAGGACGACATAGCCAGGGTGGAAGACGACTACAGCCGGGCCGATTGAGAAAAAAGGATAAACTTATGGCCTCTCGTCGATGTCCGGTGTTATAATGCCCCCGGATGCGTCAAAAATACATAATAAGGAGTTTGATGTAAGTTGAAATTGCAGCGTATTGCGAAGGTGTTTTTGCTCGCCGCAGTTATCGCGGCCACAGTCATGCCGCACGGCGCCGCTTCAGCGGCAGGCGGAGTGGAGACGTATGAATCGCTTTTCGTCACGGCCGAGTGGGTGAAGGCCAATCTGGACAAGGTTGTGCTGATCGACGCGAGGGCCCAGTCGCTTTACAAGGGACAGCAGGGGCACCTTCCCGGCGCGGTCAACGCCGAGTGGACGTACTTCGCCAACATGAACGGCAAGGCAGGGGACCCCGCTTACGGCGCGGTGCTGGACGCGGCGGCGATGGCCAAGAAGATAGGGGCCCTCGGCATAGACGGCAAGAAAGAAGTCATCGTCTACGGCGACGGGGGAGACTGGGGCAACGCTGGCTGGGTCGTATGGGTGCTGCGCATGACCGGCCTTAAAAACGCGCGCATCCTCGACGGCGGCTTCACCGTCTACCGCGCCTCCGGCGGCAAGACGTCGGACAAGACCACCACCAACAAGGCGGTCTCCTACCCGAACGCCAAATACGACGACACTTACATGGTAAACACCGACTGGATGAAACAGAACGCGGGCGACCCCAGCATCCGCATAATCGATGTGCGCGGCACGGACGAGTACACCGGCAAGATACGCCCCTTCGGCGAGCGCCGCCCCGGGCACATCCCAGGCGCCATCAACCT
>JAISQC010000265.1 GCA_031274465.1 Synergistaceae bacterium
GGCGAAAACGCGCACGAGTTCCGGCTCACTCCGTGGGGGAACGACCCCGTAAACGACTCGAAGGGAGAGGCCTTTTACCTGCGCGATGAGCAGAGCGGTTATTTCTGGTCGCCGACGCCTCAGCCATGCTGCGGGGATGCTCCGTATGTCACGCGGCACGGTTTCGGCTACAGCGTTTTTGAGCATACCGAACGCGGGATACGTTCGGAAATGCAGGTCTACGTGGCGCTCGACGCATCGGTCAAGTTCATCATGATCACGGTGAGCAATGTATCCGGGAGAGCTCGAAGTTTATCCGCCACCGGTTACGTCGAATGGGTCTTGGGCGATCTGCGCTCCAAGACCGCTATGCACGTCGTCACCGAGCGGGACGTGAACAGCGGAGCAATCCTGGCCAGAAACCCATACAACACGGAGTTCCCTGAGCGAACGGCGTTTTTCGATATCGACGACAGAAACGCCAGCGTAACTTGTGACCGGGCCGAATTTCTTGGACGCGGCGGAACGCTCTCTGTTCCCGCCGCTATGGGGCGCGAGCGCCTCTCAGGAAGAGTCGGCGCGGGACTCGACCAGTGCGGCGCGATTCAGACGATTTTCGAGCTTGAGGAAGATCAGGAGCTGGAGATCGTCTTCAGGCTCGGCGTAGGGCGCGACGCCGCCGAAGCCAGATCTCTGGCCGCCAGGTCTTGCGGGACGGGCGCGGCGCGCGGCGCGCTCGAAAAAATATGGCGCTACTGGTCAGACACGCTGGGCGCCGTAAATGTCGTGTCCCCGGACGAATCGTTCAACGTCATGATCAACGGGTGGCTCCTGTACCAGACGCTCGCCTGCCGCATGTGGGCGCGAAGCGCGGTCTATCAGTCGGGCGGGGCTTTTGGTTTCCGCGATCAGCTGCAGGACGCCATGGCGCTGATTCACACGCAGCCGGGGCTCTTGCGCGATCAATTGATACTGTGCGCCTCCAGGCAATTTCCCGAAGGAGACGTGCTGCATTGGTGGCATCCTCCTGTTGGGCGAGGCGTTCGCACCCGCTGCTCCGACGACTATCTTTGGCTTCCTCTTGCCGCGTGCCGTTATATTCAGGCCACAGGAGACGCGGGAGTGCTTGGCGAGGACGCGCCGTTTCTCCTCGGTCGTCCGCTGAGGGATGGCGAGAGCTCTTATTACGATTTGCCGGCCACCTCAAACGAGACGGACAGTCTTTACGGACACTGTGTCCGCGCCATAATGTACGGTCTCAAATTCGGCTCTCACGGGTTGCCTCTGATCGGCTCCGGAGACTGGAACGACGGTATGGATCGCGTCGGGGAGCATGGCAGCGGCGAGAGCGTGTGGCTGGCGTTTTTCATGTACGACGTTCTCTCGCAATTCGCACCGATCGCGCGAGCCCACGGAGACGCTGCCTTTGCCGGTCGCTGCGTCGCCGAGGCGGAATCTCTGCGTATGAACGCGGAGGAGCATGGATGGGACGGAGAGTGGTATCTGCGGGCGTATTTCGACAATGGCGAGCCTCTGGGTTCTATACGAGGCGCTGAATGCAAGATCGACTCCATTGCCCAGAGTTGGGCGGTTCTGTCCGGAGCGGGCGGACATGAGCGCGCGCGACGTGCGATGGAATCTTTGGACGCTCGCCTCGTCAGGCGCGAGGAGAAATTAATCCAGCTTTTGGCCCCGCCCTTTGACATTTCAGGTGAGCCCGGCACAAATCCAGGTTACATCAAAGGCTATGTCCCAGGCGTCAGGGAAAACGGCGGGCAGTACACTCACGCGGCCGTATGGGCGGCTATGGCGTTCGCGAAATTGAAGGACAATCGCCGCGCCTGGGAGCTGTGCTCGATGATCAACCCAGTGAACCACTCCGCGACTGCCCAGGACGCCGCAGTCTACAAGGTGGAGCCCTATGTCATGGCCGCCGATATCTACGCGTCCGATTCTCACGCCGGACGCGGCGGCTGGAGCTGGTACACGGGATCGGCGTCATGGATGTACAGGTTAATGCTCGAATCGATTCTGGGTATTCGAATCGAGGCCGATGCGCTGCGTATCTCCCCCTGTCTGCCGGAAGATTGGAAGAACGTAGGGGTTCGCTATCGCTATCACGAGACGACCTACCACATCGACATCGTTCAATTATCGGCGGAGGAACATGACACAGGCATGAAATTAGACGGAGTCGCCTGCGAGGGAGAAACGGCGTCTCTTGTCAACGACTGCGCGGAGCATCGGGTGGAAATCAAAATTCCATTCTCGGGAGAGTTATAATGCCAGGTTGAGTTCTTATTGCCGCATATCCTCGATGAACTCGGAGCCGGGGTTGACGCCGGTGATCAACAAACCTTCCCTTGCTCTCGTGCACGCCGCGTAGAATAACTGTCTCGGAGAACAGAGGCTCGCCATGTCCTGCCTTTGTTGGCGGAGTTTCCGCTTCAATGTATTTCGGGACGACTATTTCCTCAATTTTTTCGCGGATTTCGACAATCCAATTACTTCAAGCAATTTTTCCTTGAAGTAAGTAAAACTTGGCGAGCGATTATTCCATACATCCATATAGGGGCTAATTTTTTCAGCCCATAGGGATTTTTCCCTGCCAATAGCTTGCCATCCTCTTGCCGATAGTCCTGAAGCCCCTCCTGTACATATAGCGTCAGCCATTAACTCCCACGTGCCGCAAATTGAATCGTTGA
>JAISQC010000068.1 GCA_031274465.1 Synergistaceae bacterium
CCCTTGAAAAGCAAGACCCCCCGCCGAACAGGTAGCAGGGGAGAACGTCTTGCGAGGCCTTGCCCGACTGAGGGTCTAGCTCAGCCGGGACTTGCGGGCCGAGAGCTAGTTTCGGAACAGTTCTTCTAAGGATGGCCGTCCTTATGCGGCTCTTGTTATTTCCCTGCATCCTGAATCACCCCCGATCTTGCCGGGTGATTCTCCGTCGTCGAGGCAACCCCGGCAATATTGCCCGGAGCCTGTTCTGGAACGTAAGGTGCTACGCTCTTAACTGAATTATATCATCGCCCCGGGCCTGCGATTTTCCCTTAATCCCTTGCGCGAAATCATTTTTCCCGAAGCCGCTCTTTTCGTGTATACTTTAAAAATAAGGGTCACGTTCATATAACGGAGGGGTTTGCCGTGCAGACCGAGCCTTCCGCGCCTCTCGTGTCTATGAGAGGGGTGGATAAAATTTTTTTTGGCGGATACGCGAACAAAGGAATCGATTTCGACCTGAGGAGGGGCGAGATCCACGCCCTTATCGGCGAAAACGGCGCTGGCAAAACCACGCTGATGAACATACTCGCCGGCATCTACTCGCCGGACTCGGGCAGGATAACCGTGGACGGCAGGGAGGCGCGCTTCAGGTCGCCCCGCGACGCCATTGAGTTTGGAATAGGCATGGTGCATCAGCATTTCATGCTGATACCTGTGCTGGCCGTCTGGGAGAACATGTTGCTCGGATTGCGGGATGTCGGTTTCGTTCTGGACCTGCGGTCGATGGTTTCCAAAATCCGGGATATGTCGGAGCGCTATGCCATGCCGGTCGATCCGGAAGCTTATGTGTGGGCCCTGTCTATTGGAGAGCAGCAGCGCGTCGAGATACTGAAAATGCTCTATCGCGGCACCAACGTCCTGATTCTGGACGAGCCTACGTCAGTCCTGACCCCTCAGGAAACGCGGGAGCTGTTTGCCGCGCTGCGGAAAATGACCGACGCCGGGCACGGCATCGTCATCATATCGCACAAGATCGACGAAGTCATGTCTATAGCGGATCGAGTGACCGTCCTCCGGAAAGGCGAGCGAGTCTGTTCGGTCGAGGCGCGGCTGACTGCGAGGGAAGCCTTGGCCGAGATGATGGTCGGGCGCGCCTTGAAGCGCGTCAAAAAAAGCGGCGGCGGCCCTCCGGGCCGAGCCGTGCTGTCATGCAGGGGGCTATGCGCCCGCAATGATCGCGGTATGGCGTCTTTGTCGGGCGTCTCCTTCGACCTCAGGGAGGGCGAGATACTCGGCGTAGCGGGCGTTGCCGGCAACGCCCAGGGGGAGCTGTGCGAGGTGTTGGCAGGGCTTCGCGCGCTCGATTCAGGCGAGATAATTCTGAACGGCCAGGACATTTCCGGGCGGAGCGCGCGCGAATTCATAAAACGCGGCGTCAGCTACATACCTGTGGACCGCAGGGAAACGGGGCTTGCCCCGAACATGAACCTCAGCGAGAACATCGCGCTGAAGCGCTATTGGAGAAAACCAGCCGCAGTATGGAAGATATTCATGGACTGGAAATTCATTTCAGGGCTTACCGCGCAGCTCGTGGACGCGTTCAGAATACAGGCGCCGTCGCCCGGCTCGCCGGCCCGCAACCTGTCCGGCGGCAACCTGCAAAAGCTGATGCTCGCGCGCGAATTGTCCGACGCCCCCTTGGTGATACTGGCGATGCACCCTGTTTGGGGCCTCGACGTCGGGGCGGCGGAGTTTGTCCACGAGCGGCTGCTGGAGGAACGCGCGCGCGGGGCGGGGATAATGCTCGTGTCGGAGGATCTCGACGAGCTGTTCGAGATGTCCGACAGGATAATGGTCATGTCGGGAGGGAAGATCATGGGGATAGCCGAGCGTCCGCAGGATGTCTCCAGAGAAGAGATCGGAATGATGATGGCTGGCGTCCCAATGCGGGCTGCGGTATGATCCACTGGAAGCTGGAGCCGAGGCCGAACGGAACGGCGCGGTTCAACTTCGCCGTGACCGCCGCGTCGCTTTGCGCGGCCTCCGCCATCGGAGGCCTTCTCATGGGGCTGATGGGAGTCAACCCGTTCCACGCTTATTTCGAGATATTCAGGGGGGCGCTCGGCAGCAAATACGGCCTGAGCGAGACGCTGGTCAAATCGATTCCCATAACCCTTACGGGGCTTGCCTGCCTTCTCGCGTTTCGGATGTCGATATGGAACATCGGGGCGGAAGGGCAGCTGGTCATGGGCGCCATTGCGGCGGCCGCGTTTGTCAGGTATTGCCGCGTTGACGGCTCGGTTGCGGCATTCGCCTGCATGTTCGCGGCGTCCGCCGCCGCCGGGGGGTTGTGGGGCGCGCTCCCCGGTTTCCTGAAAGGGCGGTGGAACGTGAACGAGATAATATCGACGCTGATGCTCAATTACATCGCCCTCTGCCTCATGGACTTGCTGCTTTATGGGGCTTGGAAGGATCCGACGAGCATGGGGTTTCCGATGACGCCCTCGTTTCCGAAAACAGCCCGCCTGTGGGTCTTCGGCAACACCCGCCTGCACGGGGGGCTCATAATGGCGCTGATATTCCCGGTAGTCGCTTGGGCGGCGCTGCGCAGGACCCAATGGGGGTTTGAAATCCGCGTGATCGGCGAGAACGCCCGCGCCGCGAGGTACTCTGGAATGGGAATACTGAAAAACATCGTGCTCGTCATGTTCCTCTCCGGGGCGATAGCCGGCCTGTGCGGCATGAGCGAGGTAGCGGGCCTTCACGGGAGGCTGAGCAGGGGTTTTTCCGTGGGCTATGGCTTCACGGGGGTCATCGTCGCGTGGCTCACCAGGCTGAACGCCCTTCTCCTTCCAATGGCGGCGTTTTTGATGAGCATACTGCTGGTCGGAGGGGACACCCTCCAGGTCACGATGGCCCTTCCCCTCTCCAGCGTTCAGGTGATACAGGGATTGATACTCTTCTGCGTCCTTGGCGGAGAGGTGTTTCGCGGCTACCGCTTGCGGCGCGTCCGCGCGGGCGGCCCCTCGCCTGAGGATGGTGAGTGAGCGTGGACATCATTACGCCGATATTGGCTGCGGCCATAAGAAGCGGCACCCCGGTCCTCTACGCGGTCATGGGAGAAATTTTGAGCGAGCGCTCCGGAGTGATGAACCTCGGCTTGGAGGGCGTCATGCTGATAGGGGCGTTCGCCGGTTTTTCCGCGACCCAGGCGACAGGAGACCCGGCTGTCGGGATAGCCGCGTCGTTTCTGGCAGGAGCTCTCGTCACATCGATCCACGCGTTTCTGTGCGTCACAATGGGAGCAAACCAAGTGGTGAGCGGCCTCGCGCTTGCCATGTTCGGGGAGGGCATGAGCGCGATGCTCGGAAGAAACCATATAGGGCAGACCATCGCTGGCATCAAGCCGTTTCGCGTTCCGCTGCTGGGCGACATCCCGATCATTGGGCAGATATTCTTTTCCCACGACGTCATGGTATACGCGTCGTACATCCTGGTCGCGGCCCTGTGTTTTTTCATCTTCAGGACGAGGCCGGGGCTGAATCTGAGGGCGGTAGGCGAGAACCCGAGGGCGTCTGACGCGATGGGTCTTTCCGTGGCCCGGATGCGGTATGCTTACACGCTGGCGGGCGGGGGGCTGGCGGGGGTTGCGGGAGGCTACTTATCCGTCGTCTATTCCCAGATGTGGGTGGAGGGGATGACGGCAGGGCGTGGGTGGATCGCCGTCGCGCTGGTTATTTTCAGCATCTGGCATCCACTGAGGGGCGCGCTTGGCTGTTATATGTTCGGCGGGGTAGACGCCCTGCAGATGCGCATGCAGGCTGCCGGGACGAGCGTTCCGGCGCCGATATTGCTCATGATGCCGTATGCCATGACGCTCGCCGTGCTGGTTTTTATCTCGATCCGCAAGCGGCAGGGGATCCTGCTCGGCGCTCCGGCGTCGCTCGGCCGTCCCTTCAGGAGGGAAGAAAGGGAATAATTATTCGCCCTGAGGCGTGATAATGATGATGATGAAAAAATTTGTAGCGCTCTTCGCCGCGATGCTCATACTGCAGTTATCCGCGCGCCCTGCGCCAGCCGGCGCAGGAGGCAATTTGCCGCGCCCTGCCGACGCGCCTGGGGGGCACAGGGGCGGCGTGGTCTTGGCCCTCTCCGGCGGCGGAACGAAGGGGTTTGCCCACCTCGGGGTGCTCAAGGTGCTGGAGCGCGAGAAAATACCGATAGCCGGCATAGTCGGAGTCAGCATCGGCTCGGTCATCGGAGGGTTGTACGCCTGCGGATACTCGGTCGATGAGATTCATGAGATAGTCGATCAGACGAACATCATGGGGCTTCTCGCCGACTCGGGGACCCGGTT
Organism: Synergistaceae bacterium; assembly: GCA_031274465.1. GTDB lineage: Bacteria > Synergistota > Synergistia > Synergistales > Synergistaceae > JAIRKI01. The sequence continues at coordinate 4,337 of JAISQC010000068.1, forward strand.
GAAGCCGGATGCGGGAGACCACAGGCCCATTGGTGAGATGGCGCGGCTCTATTACCGCGACTTCGATAAAAATTTCAAACCGAGCGGCCCGCTCGGCGTGCTGCCCGCTGTCTCATTTGCCAGCTTTCTCACGAAATACACGGGCCACATACAGACGACCGACTTCGGCGAGCTTCCGATACCTTTCGCGTGCGTCGCGACCGACTTGGGGACTGGAGAGGAAGTGGTGATGAGGGACGGCAGCCTAGCATCCTCCATCCGCGCGTCGGCGTCGATACCGGGCCTTCTCGAGCCGTGGCCGATCGGGGGCAGGCTGCTCGTGGACGGAGGGCTCGTCGCCAATGTGCCGGTGCTTGTGGCAAAGGAGATTTTCCCGGGATATCCGGTCATCGCTGTCAACCTGGCCGGAGAATCCATAGCAAAGGCCAACGACCGCTTCGACAGCGTGTTGGACGTGATGCTTCAGATGATCGACATAATGACCATCGACCGGATAAGGGCAAACGAATCCGCCGCTGACCTCGTGCTGTATCCCGACGTGGGGATGTACAGCATGCTGGATCCGTCAGGATACGACGACATCTATCAAAGAGGCCTCGACGCGGCAGAAGCGAAGGTGGAGAGCATGATAGCGATATCCGCTTCGGCGCCCCTGCCTCCGCCGGAGAGGGCGGGTTCACGCTCCGCCAGGGTTGTGCGCAGCGTTGAAATAAGAGGGCTGAACGTCTCGCACGCGTCGGATATAGAGAAAAATTACGAACATTGGATAGGCAAGCCTTACGACGTGGAAGCCGTGAACGACGCCCTCGGAAAAATCTCCAGGCTCGACGAAGTTGCCACCGTGGACGTCGACGCGCACCCGTCAGGCGAAGGGAGCGCCGACGTGGATGTCGTGTTCTCCGTGGAGAAGCGCCCGGCCTTCGAAATAGCCGTCGATGGATATACCTCCAGCATGCATCCGCACAGGTGGATTGGTTTCAGTATGAACGCGCGCGACCTGTCGAGCGATGGAGACGCGGCGAACCTGAACGTCCGGCTTGGCAACGGCGAATGGGGCGCCGACGTCAGATATTTCACCCCTCTCGTGAGGAATGGGCAATGGGGCTTTTCCGTCAGAGCGGAAAAAGAGGACCTCTCGCTGCTTGGGATGGAGGACTACACGCTCGAAAGATACTCGGCCAGGGCCATTTATTACATAGAAAAGATGGACGGTTACAGGCTTGGGGTAGGAATGGCCGGAGAATATGCCGACGCACTCGGGGCTTACGACAGGTTCTCGTGGGGGCCGTATCTGTACTTCAACATGGATACGCTCGACAATCTGCTGATTCCTTCGAGAGGGTATTCGCTCAATTCCCAGATCTGGTGGAACGATTCCGACACGCTCGTCTCGCGCACCAGCCTCACCGCCTACGTTCCCTGGAAGAGCGACCTGCACTTCATGCTGAATTTAGGGCTCGATACCGGAAGCGGGAACAACCCCGCGTACCGGGCGTTGCTTGGAAGCAAGGAAGAGCTGTTCAGCCTGGCGCGATACCCTTTGGCGGGTGATCAGTCGGCGTGGGCGAGGATAGGGTTTGGCAGGGATTTTTACAACTCATGGTGGGGTGCGGTCCGGGGGGAGGTTTTCGCGACCTACGGAATGATAATGGAAGATTGGGCCATGACGGGCGACGCATGGGAAACCGGAATAGCGCTTTCCGTTCCCGGGCAGCTCTTGAGCGGGAGGCTGATACTGGCGTACAGCAGCGACGACGAATTCGTTTTCGGCTTCACTGTCGGAAACCCGACGTGGCATCCAAGCCCGCTTCCTTGATCAATAGGCGAATGTCCTGGGCAAGGTAACCGTGAAAACCGTGGCGCCGGCGGAACTCGACGCGTCTATGCGCCCGCCGTGCGACTCGACCGCATGTTTTGCTATCGCGAGGCCCAGGCCGTAGCCGCTGTTTTTCCTTCCGTCCCGATATCTGTCTCCCTCCGCGCGTTCGAAGCGCCCGAAAATTACGTCCAGTTTGTCCCGCGGTATCCCTATGCCGTTGTCGGCGATCGTAAGCACGCAATTTTCCCCTCCGGCCCTTAGCGACAGCGAGATTTTCCCGCCGGATGCCTCCTCGTAGCGTTTGCGGACGTATTTGACTGAGTTGTCGAGGAGGTTCGACAGGGCCCGTTTTATCTCGCCCGGGCGGCCTTCGAAGAAAACGCCCCCGGCATCAGGCAGATCCACGCCCCACTCTATGTTCGCGGACAAGGAGTTTTGCATGGCCTCCTTAGCCAGGGAACGGCACATTTCCGCCAGTTCGAAGACCTCCGGCTCGCAGGTCGGTATGCCAGATTCAAGCCGCGACAGCAGGAGAAGGTCGTCGACCAGCATCGTCATCCGCTCGCGCTGGCGCATTATCTCGTCGATGTAGGGCGCCCGTTCCTCCGCCGTGGAATCTTCCATCGAGGCAAGAAGCTCCGCTGCGGCCGATATCGTGGTGAGGGGGGTCTGAAATTCGTGTCCGGCGTCTGCCACGAACGTCTTTCTGGCTGCGTCCATCCTTCTGCGTTCGGTCTCGTCGTCTATGACCACGAGAAGCTCGCCGTCTCCGACCGGTATGGCCCTGGCCTTGTAGAATGCCTCGATTCCCTCGTGCCGGAACGTGAAATTTTTTTGAGAGGTTCCGGAAACCCTGGCTTCCGAGATCAGGCGCGTCAGTTCCGGGGAGCGCAGCTCGCCCTCCGCCCGAAGCCCTGGCGCCGATGCCGAAGCATCCCTCAAGAGCGTGGAAAAAACGGAGTTGACGCAAATGATTTTCCCCTCCGCGTCGAGCAGCATCAGGCCGCACGGGGCGCTTTTCACTATCGTCTCAAGCTGGCTGCGCTCGCTGTCTAGGTCGCGCATCATCCGCGCCTGGGCTTTTGAGCTTTCGGCAAGAGTGCGCGACAGCTCCCGTATCTCCACGGTGCCTTCAGTGGGGTACGAGGCTTTCTCCCCGTTTCGCGAGGCGCGCGCCGCCGCTGTGAGCGCAACGATTGGCCTCGTTATGCGCCTTGCCCCGATGAGCCCGGCGAAAAGCGCGCACCCTCCGGCGACGAGCAGCGACATGAAGATGTTGGCGCGGGCCGAGGACATCATCCGGTAGAAGCGGACTAGGGGAAACGAGCATCGGACGATATAGCCGCTGTCCGTCGCTATGGCGTAATACAGATAAGGCTCGCGGGTGGTTTCGCTGTACCGCCTGTCCATTCCCGAGCCGCCATACATCGCGTCGCGCACCTCCGGCCTGCCGGCGTGATTGTCGAGTTCCCCCGTTTCTGCCGGAGTCAGGCTGCTGTCGGCTATCACCGTTCCGTCGGGCCCTATTACGGTTATCCT
>JAISQC010000190.1 GCA_031274465.1 Synergistaceae bacterium
GCGGAGTTTGAGGCAGAGCCTCAAGGTCCTGCCTGTGGATTTTTGTGCCAGACGGAAAAAAATTTACGCCGCCGGAAGCGCGACGATGAAGACGCTGCCCCTGCCTGGGGCGCTATCGACCTCTATGGTTCCGCCGTGCGCGTCCACCACGGCTTTTACCACCGACAGGCCTATGCCGTTGCCTCCAGTGCCCCGGGCCCGAGACTCGTCGGCGCGGTAGAGGTATTCGAAGATATGCGGGAGATCGCTGCCGGATATCCCTATCCCGTCGTCTTCTATCGAGAAGACCGCCTTCCCGTCCCCCTCGAACGTCCTGACCTTTATGTTGCCGCCCCGGTCGGTGTACTTGACCGCGTTCGACACGAGATTGAAGATGACCTGGCTGAATTTGTCCGAGTCTATCGCCGCCTCGCAACGGGACCTCTCGTAGCTCAGGTTTATGCCCTTTTGCCTCAAGCCCGATTCAAAGCTTTGCAGAACCAGCTCCGTCATCTCGGATATGTCTGCCGGGCGCTTTTGCGCGCCATCGGCGTCGCTTTTCACCTGCACCTGCACCAGGTCCTCCACTTCCGACACCATGCGCGACAGCCGGAATATTTCAGCGAGCAAGCTCTGGAGGCGTTCTGCCGTGGGCGACCAAAGCCCGTCTATCATCGCCTCGATGTTCGACTGGAGCGCGGCAAGCGGCGTGCGGAACTCGTGCGAATAAGCGTGCGCCATTCTTTTTTTCAGCATGAATTGGGTCTGGAGGCTGTCTGCCAGATGATCGACCCCGGCTGAGAGGTCATCGATCTCGGCCGTCCCGGTCGCCATATCGACCCGCTCGGAGTACTCTCCTTCCGCTATGCGCTTGGTCCGCTCCGTTACCTTCTTTATGGGGGTCGCTATCCTCCCTGCCATGAAGAGGCCGACCCCCGCCGCCGCCGCGAAAAATATTATCGTCATGACGAGGAACGCGCGGTTGAACTCTTTCAGGAAGACCCTGTCGCCCTCGTTGTAGTAAAACGCCCCGTGATAGCCCAGGATCATATAGCCAAGAGGAGACCCGTCCCTCTTGATCTCATAGCGTTTCTGAGTGTAGGCCTCGCTGAAATCAGGGCACGGGTCGTTGCCCGGTATCGCGCCGTGCCCCGCCAGATGGGCGCAGTCGGACTCGCCGCCGGAACTCGTGCAGTAGACCATCTCGCCCTCCCTGCCGTATACCATCAGTGCGACTCCCTGCTCTTGTAGCGAGTTTCCGAGGTCCGTCAGAAAGGCCATCAGGGACGAGTCGCGCAATGTGCCGTCGTCTGAGAACGCCCGCGTCACGGCCTCCAAAATCTCCTCGTTTTTCATGTCCTGTTTGTGCGAGATGTAGACCATGAACTGCTTTTCCAGAAAATATTTAGACATGAAAAGGAGGGAGGCCGCCAGAAGCGCGGCCACCAAGACGTACGAGAGCGTGAGTTTCGACTTGAGGTCGAGCCTTATCAACGCGCGCATGTTCCTCCGAACTTGTAGCCAACGCCGCGCACCGTCAGGATATATGCCGGGTTTGCAGTGTCGTCCTCGATCTTGCCCCTCAGGTTTTTTATGTGCGAGTCAACGGTCCGCTCGAACCCGTCGAAATCCATCCCGAGCGCCGAGTCTATCAGTTCGTCCCGGGTGAACGTCCTCCCCGGGTATTTGACGAGGGTCGAGAGTATCCTGAACTCGCTAGGGGTGACGTTCACCGGAGCCCCGTTTTTTTTGAGCTCCCTCGACTCGAAATCCATCTCGAGATCGCCCTCGTTCCAACTGAGCGAGCGATACATCGGCGAGATGCCGTCCCCGCACCGGCGCAGGATGCTCTGAATCCGGGCCAGCAGCTCCCTCGGGCTGAAGGGCTTTGTCACATAGTCATCGGCCCCCATCGTCAGGCCCGACACCTTGTCCTCCTCCCCGCTTTTCGCCGTCAGCATGACTATCGGCACGCGCGAGACGCGGCGCAGCTCCTGACACACAGTCTCGCCCGATATTTTGGGCAGCATGAGGTCGAGAACGACGAGGTCGGGGCAGGTTTCGTCGAATGAGCGCAACCCAGCCTCCCCGTCTGCCGCCTCGACCACGGCAAAACCCGCCTTCTCGAGGTAAGCGCGGAGGGCTTCGGCTATCTTGGCCTCGTCCTCCACGACCAATATTTTAGTTTTCTTCGTCAAAGCCCCACCGCCGGCCTTTATTTATCGGCATCGCTATTTCGGCTTGAAGCGCTTGAGCCTCAGAGCGTTCGACAGCACCGACACCGAACTCAGCGACATGGCGGCGGCGGCAAAGATCGGGTTCATCAGCGGGCCTCCGAACAGGTACAGCAGGCCGGCCGCTATGGGTATCCCAGCCGTGTTGTACGCGAACGCCCAGAACAGGTTCTGCTTGATGTTGCGGATCGTGCTCCGGCTCAATCGGATCGCGGCGGGGACGTCCATGAGGTCGCTCCGCATCAGCACTATGTCGGCCGACTCCATGGCTATGTCGGTCCCCGACCCTATGGATATGCCGATATCGGCCTGAACCAGCGCCGGGGCGTCATTGATGCCGTCACCGACCATAGCGACGCGCCTGCCCTCGGACTGGAGCTTCTTCACCTCGTTAGACTTGTCCTGCGGCAGGACCTCGGCCAGCACGCGGTCTATTCCGACCTGGGCGGCTATTGCCTCCGCAGTCCGGACGTTGTCGCCGGTGATCATTGCAACAGCCACGCCCATGGCGCGAAGGGATTTTATCGCATCGGCGCTGCTGCGCTTCACCACGTCGGCGACTGCTATTATGCC
>JAISQC010000109.1 GCA_031274465.1 Synergistaceae bacterium
GAATCAAGTTCAAGACCGTGGGTTCCACCCACACCCGCGAGGGAGCCAGCTCCCTCGACCCTCATAAAATAATTATAATATTTTTTTCTTACACCCCCAGGGTGAAAGAAAAAATTTGATGGGGGTCAAGGGGGCGAGCCCCATTGCGGAGTTTGAGGCAGAGCCTCAAGGTCTTGCCCGTGGCTTTTGCAGTGAAATAACCGCGAGCATTACATAATAACTATTATAAGACATTTTTCGGGATTCGAAGGGAAGGCCTTATTATTCCTCCCCTTCGAACTTCATCGAAGGCGCGTCGCCCCACAGGCGCTCCAGTTTGTAGAACTCGCGCCCGGCGGCGCTGAATATGTGAATTATCGCGTTTCCGGCGTCTATTAGCTTCCATCGCGCGCTTTCCTCGCCCTCGGTCTTGTAAGCGAGGCCCATCGAGTCCAGAGCCTCGGTGACGGCGTCCAGCAGCGCCCGCGCGTTTATCTCCGATCTTGCCGTAGCTATGATGAAAGCGTCTGCGAAGCCCGATATCCGCCTCAGATCTATGAAATCTAGCTCAAGGGCGTGTTTGCCCCTGAGGGCTTCTATGACCGGCATGTATTCGTCGGCGAAATCCGCGACCCCTTTATCGTTTGTCATGTGTATAAAACCAGCCCCTGTCATTGAATTTGAGAATAGCTGTTCTCCAGTCGCTTTAAAAGCGTCTCGTAATCGTGCCCGACTATCAGGGAAGGGAATGCGGCCTGCTTGTCCGTGCGGGTCAGGTTCGACCTTATGCCGCACAATTGCGACAGGAGGTTGGCCGTCGTGCGGTTTTTTTCGGATGACCCCTCGGGATAGATCACATTGCTGCTCCTGTAGTCGAAATGCTTGGCGTTTCCCACGTGAGCTACCTCTACACCCATCTTTTGGAGGTGTGAGGCGACCGATTGGCCTACCCCGCTCTTGCCTGTCCCATTGAGCACAGCTATCGCCTCGGGGATGCTCGCGACGATCTGTATGACGTCCTGCGGGGATGGCGCGGCTTCGGCGGCGCCGGGAATTTTCGGTTTAGTCCCGTCAGGGGAATCCGCCGAGTAGTCGTCCGCTTGCGTCACTGCGGTCAATTGGTTGCGGGCGTTCGCGGTCATCTCTTTCAACTGTTCGACGCTTGCGGTCAGGAACGGCTCGACGTCGGTCCGATCCGACACCCAGTAGCTCAGGTTGTCTATTATCGCCGGGGCGCCTGGAAGCATCATGAAGAATATCTTGTCCGTCTCTTTCTCCAGTTTCCTGACGAAAAACCCGAGCTGCAGTATCGTGCTTGGATTGAGGTCCGTGACTATCGTGTTTTTTACCTCTTCCGTTATGGCGGCAAACCTCATCAGGTTGTCCGCCTCGTACATCCTGTGGATGAGGGCTTTCATGAACTGCTGCTGCCTTTGGACGCGGCCGATGTCCCCGAGCGCGTCCTTTCGGAAGCGGACGTACTTCAGCGCGGTTTCCCCGTTCATGCGCTGTTTCCCCGCCGGGATGTTTATCTCCAGCTTTCCGCGGACGTCCTTGTAGTTCATGGCCTTCCCTACGAACATGTCCACTCCGCCAACCAGATCCACGAGCTTTGGAAAGTTGTCATAGTCGATCTTGACGTAATACTGTATCGGTATCCCCAGGAAACGCTCCAAGGTCGCGCGGACGAGGTCGCTTCTTCCGTAGGCATAGGCGTGATTCAGCTTCTGGTTCCCGTGCCCCGGGATGAACACCCTGGTATCGCGCGGTACCGACAGCACTCGGATATTGTTGTTGTCTATGTCGAGCGTCGCGATCAATATGGTGTCGGAACGCCTGGAACCCTCTATGTTGTCCTCCCCCAGGATCAGGATGTTCAGCCGCCCCGCGATGTCGAGCTTCTCCGGAACCTCCGGCCCGCTGTCGGGGTTGGCGCCGCCGGTGCCTTCGTCGAAGGGCACGCGGGGGCCCGTGTCGATTTTGTTGAATCTGTACCTGACGCCCACTCCAAACGAGAAGGACGCTAATAATAAGAAGAGCAGGATATTTTTCCATTTAAACATATTTTGACTTATGCCTCCATGCCGGAGTAGAGTTTTTTTTGAGTTATATAGTCGCAAACGACATCCGGAGTCATATATCGGATGCACTTCCCCGACAGCGCCCTGTTTCTGATCTCAGTAGCGGATATGTCGATCAGCTCAGTGTCCAGCGCCACGAAAGAATCCCCGAGCGCTTCATTTAATTTGTTTATTTTATCACGAACATAGCCCGGTCTCGCAACAACGACGACGGTACATAGCGATAAAATTTCAAGCGGCTCATACCAATTCGGAATGTCGAGGGCGGCGTCCAAGCCCGTTATCAGAAACAGAGCCGCGCCGGGCATAGCTCCCCTGAACATGGAGAGGGTGTCAACCGTGTAGCTGGGGCCGCGCCTGTCGGTCTCGATCCGGGATACCTCGAAAAAAGGGTTGCCGCGTATGGCAAGCGATGTCATGGCGTAGCGGTCTTCCGCGCCGGCCATTGAAGGATATTTTTTATGGGGCGGGCTGCCGGAAGGGACGAAGACGACGCGGTCGAGAGGGATGGCGGCGCGGGCAAATTCGGCGGCAAAGAGATGCCCGTAATGGATTGGGTCGAACGTCCCGCCCATCACGCCTATCCGCCCTTTGCCGCGCTCCCCGTCATCCATCGCGTTCATCGGGACGAAAGTCGAAGTCAACCCTTCCTATCGAAACCTGAGAGCCGTATGACGCGCCGGCGGCCAGAAGCAGCTCTTCAACCCTGTGTTTGCGAAGCAGCCTGGCAAACCTGGCCACGTTTTCCTCCTGCGACAGGTCGTATCTCTCAGCCGCGTTCTCGATCTGTCTGTGGAGCACGCGGAACCCGCCGCCCGGGAGGGAGACGATTTGCATGCGGTGCCTTTGCCGTCTTTTCGGGAAATCGCCGACCTCCTCGTCCTGCGGGTCGGCGAACATGCGCACCTCCCCCTTCGGCCTTGGATGGTCGCGTGAAAAATCTATTATCCTGCTCACGAGGCCCTGTATGTTTTCCCCGGTCAGCGCGCTTGTCACGGCAAATTCCATGCCTTTCGAAGCAAAATACGGCGCGAGCTCCCCGGCTATTTCGGATGAATTTCCGCAAAGGTCGGATTTGTTGCCGATGACCACGCACGGGCGGCGCCCAAGATCTGGATCGTATTGCGCCATCTCCGACCTGACGGTGTTCCAATCGTCCATGATCGCTTCGGCGCGTCCGGCGGACAGGTCCAGCACGTGCAGCAGCATGCGGGTTCGTTCGATATGCCTGAGGAAAGATATCCCAAGCCCCCTGTCCTGGCTTGCCCCTTCGATCAATCCGGGGATGTCCGCCAACACCACTGAATCCACGTCCGTAAAGAGGACTCCGAGGTTTGGGGAGAGCGTGGTAAAAGGATAGTCGGCTATCTTCGGCGCGGCATTCGAGACGGCGGCAAGCAGGCTCGATTTTCCGGCATTAGGAAGGCCGATCAGCCCGATGTCTGCGATCAGTTTCAGTTCGAGCCTCAGCTCGCGCCTCTCGCCCATCTCGCCCTTCTCGGAAAATCGCGGCACCCTGCGGAGCGACGAGGCGAAGACGCGGTTGCCGCGCCCTCCCCTGCCGCCCATCGCCGCCACGAACGAATCGCCTTCCTCCACGAGGTCGGCGACCCCGGCGCCGTCTTCCGCGTCGTAAACGAGAGTGCCGCACGGCACCCGCAAAACGAGAGTCTGCCCCGCCCGTCCGTTGCGCGCGCCGCCAGAGCCATGCTCCCCATTATCCGCCACGAACCGCCTCCTGCGTTCAAAGTCGGCCAGCGTCTGCAAGTTGGTCACGGCAACGAGCGTGACGTCGCCGCCGCGCCCTCCGTTCCCTCCGTCAGGGCCTCCGTTTGGGCGGTATTTCTCCCTCAGGAAACTCATGCATCCGTTTCCTCCGTTGCCGCCGCAAACGGAAATCGCAATCTCATCGACAAATTTCATATAACCTCTCCGCGCTCAGGTGGATGCAAACGCACCCCGCTAGCCATGCTTCGAAAATAACGCAAAGGGGCCAAAGGTATCCGGCCCCGGGATTGAACCGATTGCTGTCACCTATCCCCGGATCGCTATGCCAGCGCCTCTTCCGCGCTCACCGTCACGAACTTGCGATTTGCCTTGGTGATGAACGAGACCTTGCCGCCCGCCAGGGCAAACAGCGTATCGTCCTTCCCCCGGCCGACGTTGCGGCCTGGGTGGTATTTGGTCCCCCTCTGGCGGACTATGATCGTTCCCGCCGTGACGAGCGACCCATCCCCGCGCTTGACGCCCAGATACTGTGGGTTGCTGTCGCGCCCGTTCGAGCTGCTGCCCTGCCCTTTTTTATGCGCAAAAAATTGAATGTCGAATGTGAACCTCATAATGTCATTCCTCCTGACGATTTTCCCGCGTCTCTCTTATCTCGAGGTATTTGACGTTATCGGGGTAAGAATCCGCTATCGCTTCGAGCGACCTGGCTATCGTGCGGGCTATCGCCTGCGCTTCCGGCGAAGCGGCATCCCATTCGAACCCCATTTCCGGCGCCTCGGCGTCGCGAATCTCCCTCACGCCCGGAAGTTCGAGAACCCCAGTCAACCCGACCCACAGCGCCTGCATCAAAGCAGATACCGCCGCGCAGACCACGTCATCGCCTCTTTGCGCGAAACCCGAATGCCCGGTCGAAACTATGGAGCAGATACCCTCATCGCCGTATCTTACGACGATTTGGGAAAAATTGCGCCCATCGCCGCCTGTGCGCGGGTTTCGCCCGCGTTTCGCGGGCTTACTGTTTCTACCCGTTTACCGACTCCACCTTTATTTCGGTGTACTGCTGCCTGTGGCCGCGAAAACGTCGGTAGTTCTTCTTTCGGCGGTATTTGAAGATTATCAGCTTGTCCTCTTTGCCGTGCGCCAAGACGCTTACCTTCACCGAAGCCCCTTCGACAAAGGGCGTTCCCACCACCGGCCCGTCGTCGCGCCCTATCAGAAGGACGTCGGTTATTTCGACCGTGCCTCCTGCCTCGGCATCGAGCTTTTCAACCCGAATCTTGTCGCCCTCCGAAACGCGATACTGCTTCCCGCCTGTCTGTATCACCGCATACATATAGCATTCCCTCCTCCGCTGACCGCAAGGCAACGCTGGCGCGTTTTAGAAAAGCCTCCGGCAAGCGATCTGCAAAGCCAAATTATATTACGCTCACAATGCGCCCGAGTCAATAAGCGGAGGCGAAAAACCTCAAAATACAGGCAAGACCTTGAGGCTCTGCCTCAAACTCCGCCAAGGGGTAGAACCCCCTGGACCCCCGTCAATTTCAAACAAGTCCGCTTTGCCAATATGCAACCCCAAAGGGGTTTTACAGCCCGTTTGAATTTTCTATTTTTCGCCCTTCTCCTTCACGGCGTTTTTCACCAGGGCGATCAAGTCCCGCTGGACGTCCTCGTCGTAAGCGCCGCTGTGGAAATCGTCCCAAATCGCGTCGCGCTCGCCCTCGTCAGCGGATTCGAGCATCGCGGAAACCCTGGAAGGCGTTTCGACGTAGGCCCCGTCGAGCACCTTCCCGTCGTCGCGCAGCACGAATATGGAGGGCATGTTTTGGCGTCCGGTTCGGGCTATCATGAATTCACGCGCGCCCGGCGCGTCGTTTCGGACGATGTACCTCGTCGTGACAAGCGGGTTCAGCCGCGCCATAGCCTCCATGAACGGGGCGGCGGTCTTGCAGTCGGGGCAGTACATCATGCCGATCATCAAGAGCGTCACCGGAGTGCCGATTTTTTTCGCCTCGTCCTCGAAAAATTTAGACGCGGCGTACGAGCCGAACCTCTCCCGCATGGCCTTCACATGATCGTCGGCGCCGGTCTTGACGTAGCCCTCGAAATCCAGCGCGGCCGACAGATCCACCGTTCCGGCGTCCGGTGAAAAGACGCTGGCCCATGCGGGCAGCGCGAAACAAAACGCGAAAACAGCAAGCGACGCGGAAAACAATGCAGATGCGAAAATGCGCGACATAACAATCTACCCCTTTGCATACTTGTTTAATATATCCGTCCTACTCCTACAGGGCATTTTATCACGGGAGCGGCTTTTTTCGCGTGAGCAATGTCCGTATGCAAGAGCCGGAAGCGAAAAAATTTTTCCGCGCGCCTTTGCGTTTGATTTTAGCGCGCTTCGGGAGTATCCTATTGCAACGCGCCAAAATTGCGGGAGGTATCTGTCTATGCCTGTGTGGGGTTTTTTGCTGTCGATGCTGGTGGCCCTTATGTGGGCCGTCTCTCCCGTCCTGATGAAGGAAGGCCTGAAGTTCTGCATGCCGAACGACATTCAGCCGATCAGGTCCGTCTCTTTCCTCGTTTCGACGGCAATACTGATGCTCGCCTTTCAGCCCGGCCGGATGCCGCACGTCACCATGCCACTTTTTGCCGGGCTCGTTGGAAGCACGGCCCTTTCGACCCTGCTCGGGGACCTCCTTTACACATATTCGATACAGAGGATAGGCGCGTCGCTCGCGGTTTCCGTCAGCTCCGGATATCCTCTGATCACCGCCGTCGTCTCCATCTCGCTGCTGGGAGAGCATGTGACGGCGCTCGTGTGGTTCGGGACGTTTTTGATAATATCCGGGCTGCTGGTCATCAAATTCGACTCATCGCTGCAGGAAAAGATGAAAACCCCCGCCGGCTACGTCCTCCCCGACAGAGAGGAGGCGGCGAAGAACAGGGCGAACATGACGAAGGGGATCGCGCTGGCCCTCGGCTCGGCCGTGTGTTCAGGCATAAACATACCGATCGTCAAGCTCCTCATGGTCGAAGGCGGATGGAGCCCAACCGAGAGTTATTTTTTAAGGGCGGCGGTGTTTTTCGCGATGGCCTGGGGCCTTCGCGAGGCGCAGCACCGCGTCGCCCCGAAGTCGATATCGCAGATTGAAAAAATGCCCGCCATAGCGTGGGCCGCGCTGCTTGCAAGCGGCGTGATCGGGATTGGCTTGAGCGGGGTCCTGTTCGGCAAGTGCATTCAGGAGTTCCCCGTGTCGGTGGTCACTCCTATAACCGCATCCAGCCCGTTCATGACGGCGCTGCTCTCCAAAATATTCTTCAAGGAGACTCTGTCGCGGGTTCAGTACGCCGGAGTGGCGCTGGTCATCGCCGGGTCGGTGTCGGTCAGCCTGTGACGTCTACCTGGTGCTCTGGCCCGCCCCGGCTTGCCGGGGATGAGGCGGGGTCCGGGCTCACTAGGATATTCACCCCCTGCGCCGCGTCTATTGCCGGGTTCGGGGCGAGGCGCGCGGACAAGTCCACCGGCAGGCCCTGCACCAAAGACACCACCGTTTCGTGGATGCTCTCCAGCGCCTCGGGGGGGATGTATTCGACATCCGCCGGGGGGCGGGCCTCCCCCCTGAGGGCGTACCACCCGTCCAGTATGGCTTCCACGCCTCCCATGAACTCCGCCGAAGCCTCCGCGAACTGCCGCTCGTAATATTCGACGAGCTCGCGGTTCTCATTGGCGTGAGCCGTGTCTATCCTGTTCGTCAGCGTGTCTAGCCTTATGATGAGTTTGTCGGTGTTTGCGGCGGCTATCCGAATTCGTTCCGCAGCTTCTTCCGCCTGGGGGTTCATCGCATCACTTCCTTCGCAAATTTTTCCACATGGCCCGCCAGCAGGGCCGCAGCTCCGCGCTCATGGGTCAGCTCCCAAAAGGCGCGCGACATCTCTTTCAGCTTCTCGGGGGATTCGAGCAATCCTATCGCCATCCTCGCCACCACCTTGGGCTCGAAAAAACCGCGTATCTCCGGCGCGATCATTCGGCGCGCGATTTTGTTGGGCAGGGAGACAAAGCTCGTTCGTTCGTTCTTTCTTACGATCAAAGCTTTTTTTATGGCCCTCACCCCTGGCAGCCACAACGGGATATTGCCAGCCAGCCCGTCTAAGGGAAACTCGTCGGCCCTGTCGAGCGGCAGCGCCATTATATACGGCAGATAGAGGGCGGCGGCCTGCAAGTTGTTCGTCCCCGGAACGGCTATGGCGAGCTTCGAGCAGTTGAGGGCCTCAAGCGTCCTGTCCCGCACTACAGTGGCGCGCCTGCCGCCGCCGATGTCTATCTCCCTCACCCTGGCCTCCCCGAACCACGCGATGCCGGCTATGGCGAGCGCGGTTTGGAGCAAATCCTCGCGCACGGTGGGCGCCAGGGGGAACAGCACCCGCAAGTTCGGAATTTTTTCAGCCACCATGCCCGCCACTGCCGCAAAGAGGCGAATCCCCTCGGTGTATTCGATCGGCCTGCTTCCCGTAAGGCAGCTCAACACCGGCGCGTCACTTGGCAGTCCCAGAAACTCTCTGGTTTCCTCTTCGGTCTCGATTAAATGCACGCTGTCAAGCGCGATATTGCCGATCCGATGGAATTTCTCCGGCTTGACCCCCGCTTTCTTGAATCTCTCCGCTGCGGCGTCGTCCGGCGCGAAATACCTGTCCACGAAAAATTTCCAGCGGGGGCGGGGCGAGTAAGCCCACAGCGGGGCGCCGATCTTCTTCGACAGGCAGACGGAAAAAAACATGTCGCCCCCGAGATGCAGCAAAAGGCGTTTTTTTACGTCAAATTTTTTTTCTTCCGGGTCGGACAGGAGCTTCGACAGGGATTTCAGACCCACGCAACGATCCGCGCCGGATCGCGCGCCCAAGGACAGCTCCTCTCCGCTCGCGTACTGGCATGGAAGTATCACCAGCGTGATCCTGCACTGCCAGAGCTTCGCCCGTATTTCGCGAAGCACTGGGACAACCCATCCGGAAATCTCCCCCGGTGAATTCGCTGTCACGTACATGTCGAGCGATATCTCTTTTGCGCGTTCGGCCATCGCCCTCTTGCCCGCCTAAACGGCGGCCGGCCAAAATGGGTTGAGCCTGCGCTCGTCTCCGAGCGTCGTCGCGGGCCCGTGCCCCGGGTATACCTTCAGCGCGTCGGAATATGCGTCAAGCTTCTTCAGCGACTCGATCAGCTCGCCTTCGTCGCCGCCGGGAAGGTCGGTGCGGCCCACGCTGCGGGCGAAAAGAGTGTCCCCGGAGAGCAGCAGCTCTTCGTCGCCTTCCGTGATGTAAAAGCAGCACCCCCCTTTCGTGTGCCCCGGCGTGTGCATCACCCGTATGCTCATGTCCCCGGCATAGATCACTTCGCCGTCGCCTATCCTGAAATCTGCCGGTTTGAACACGGCGCCCGCGCCCATGGCCGACGACAGGTTTTTGGACGCGCTCGTCAGGCAGTCCGCGTCTTGCGAATGTATCGATACCCCATCGGAAGCCATGTCCCTTACGTCCCCCAGCCCCATGATGTGGTCGCCGTGCCCGTGGGTGAGGAGTATTTTTCGAACGCGCAGCCCGTTATGCGCCACGAATTCCCTCACTTCGGCTGCCGGCCCCCCTGGGTCGACTATTATCGCGTCGCCGTCTCCGCTCCAGACGACATAGCAGTTCGTCCACAACGCTCCCAGCTGAAAGCACTTTATCCGCATCCCCAACCCCCCTGATCTTGCCCCGGCATGTCCGCCGAATCCAAAACAATAGTCACCGGGCCGTCATTCGCTATGCCGACTTTCATAGCGGCGCCGAACACGCCCATTTGCGTCCTTATGCCCATGCTGCCGATTTTTTGCGCGAACGACTCGTAAAGCGCGTTTGCCTCCTCAGGCGGCGCAGCCCCTGCGTACGACGGCCTGTTTCCTTTCTTGCAGTCGGCGCAGAGCGTGAACTGAGACACGATGAGCGCCTCTCCGCCGATGTCGAGCAGCGACCGGTTCATTTTCCCCCCGCCGTCGTCGAATATCCTGAGCATGGCAGTTTTTTTTGCGGCCCACGAGCATTCGCGCTCTGTGTCTTTGCGCGCTATTCCGACGAACACGCACAATCCGCGCCCTATGCTGCCTACGACCTTCCCTTCGGCTTCGACGCTCGCCGACGTCACCCTCTGCGCCACGATCCTCAAGCCCGCACCACTATCCCCTTGTTATTTCGATGATTCCCTTTATGATGTTGATCCTGGCAATTATACGATATAAATGTTCCAAATCCCACACCTGAAGCTCTATCACGAAGCGCGTGCGAATCCCGTTTATCACGTTTCCCCGGATGTTCACTATCAGCCCGTCGGTCTGGTTTATGCCGGCGCCGAGATCCGCGAACACCCCGATCCTGTCGTTCGCCTCCACCTTTATCCGGGCCGTGTAGCGGACCTCTTTTTTGCTGCCCCACGTCACCGGGACTTTTCTGTCGTCGCTGATTTTCTCCAAATTCGCGCAGTCATGGCGGTGTATGGTTATCCCCCTGCTCTGCGTCACGCATCCGACGATCTTGTCGCCGGGCACCGGGCAGCAGCAGAGGGAGAGTGTGACCAAAACGCCGTCGGCGCCCTCCACCACGACCGCCGAATCGGCGCCCCCGGCCGGCTTAACGGGCTGCTTGAACGCTTGAGGCGCCTCGCTGTCCTTCGCTATGAGCGCCTCCGCGCGGGCCATTATGCCCTGGGCGGAATGATGCGCGTTGCCGATGGAGGCGAGCAGGTCCTCGACGCCAGTGACCCCCAGATCGCTCGCGACGCGGCTCAAGACGTGCGTGAAGCTGTCGATGGCGCGCCCCTCTCCGGGATACCTGCGCTGTATCTCGCGATAGAGCAGCTCCTCGCCGCGCTCGATCTTGTCCTCCCTCTCGGCCCTGTCTATCTGCCTGAAGTACGATCTTATCTTGTTTCGGGTCCTGTTCGCCTTGGCTATCTTGAGCCAGTCGCGGGACGGCTTGCCTTGCGGGGAGGTCAGTATCCGGACTATGTCTCCGTTTTGGAGTGAATAATCCATAGGCACGATCCTGCCGTTCACCATCGCGCCCACGCACTTGTTGCCGACCTCGGTGTGAACCGCGTAGGCGAAGTCTATGGGGGTCGAGCCGTTCGGCACCGAGATGACCTTGCCGTGCGGGGTGAAGACGAAAACCTCGGCCGTCAGTACGTCGGTCTTGAGGTTGTCGAGAAATTCAGACGGCTCGGACGCGTCTCCCTGGCCTTCCAGCGCCTGGCGCACCCAGGCGAGCTTTTTGTCCATGTCGCTCATGGCGCCGGCCTTGCCTTTTTTCTCCTTGTATTGCCAGTGCGCCGCGATCCCGTATTCGGCGAGCCGGTGCATGTCGCGCGTCCGTATCTGCACCTCCAGCGGGTCGCCGTCTGGGCCGACCACCGTCGAGTGAAGCGACTGGTACATGTTCCCCTTCGGGTTGGCTATGTAGTCGTCAAACTGGCCGGGTATCGGCTTCCACAAGGTGTGGACGATGCCCAGCACTTGGTAGCACTCAGCCAGTGTGCCCACTATCACGCGAAGCGCGAGGAGGTCGTATATCTGGTCGAGCGATAGATTCTTGCGATTCATTTTTTCATAGATGCTGTAATAATGTTTCGGCCTGCCCAGTATCTCCGACGGGACGCCTTCGTCAGCGAGGCGGGCCCTGAGTATTTCCATGCCTTTTTTTATGACAAGCTCGCTCTCGGGCAGTTTCTTGCGGACTCTGCGCCTGATGTCGTAGTACATTTCGGGGTCGATGATCTTGAAGGACAAGTCCTCCAGCTCGCGCTTTATGTGGTAGATGCCGAGCCGGTGGGCCAACGGTGCGTAGATTTCGAGAGTCTCCGTCGCTATCGCGATCTGTTTTTCGCGCTTGTGGCCGGTTATGGTGAGCATGTTGTGAAGGCGGTCGGCCAGCTTTATCAGGACTACGCGTATGTCCTTCGCCATGACGAGGAACATCTTGCGCAGATTTTCCGCCTGATACTCTTCCACGTTCTTGAACGGTATCCTCCCCAGCTTCGTGACGCCGTCAACGAGGGTGAGGACGTCGCTTCCGAACATGGCGCCCAAGGTCTCGGGCGTGATGTCCGTGTCCTCTATCACGTCGTGCAGCAGGGCCGCTATGAGGGTCTGGACGTCGAGCTGCATGTCGGAGAGCGCGCTTGCCGCGCCCAGCGTGTGCACTATGAACGGGTCGTCGTTGTGGCGCAGCTGGGCGCCGTGGCTCTCGGCCGCGTAGACGAAGGCGTCCCCCATCTGCATGATGTCGTCTTTCTGGAGGTAGCGGGACGCCCTCCACCAGAGTTCCTGCCACGCCCTCCTGACGCTCGCCACGCGCTGTTCGGCCGGTATCCTGCCGATGTAGCTCTCCATCAGGGCGCGCATCGAACGGTCGACGCCCGGCGAGGCCGGGATCACCGCCGCCTGGGTTTTTTCTTTTTTCCTCTCGGCCGCGTCGTCTTCGCCCGTCATCTCAAGCCACGCTGACCACTATTTTTTCGAGCACCAGCTGGAGGCTCTCCAGGTTTCTCCAGAAGTTGACCCGAGGTTTGTATATCCACCCCGACGGGGAGCACCCGTCGGAGAGCAGATGCTCGCCTGTGAACCCCAGAAGCTCTCCACCGTCGACGAATATCTTGACGTGGTTTCCCTTCCTTCCCAGTGGCTCGGCGCATATATCCCCGCTGTGCGAGCAGAAGAGTTTCGGATACGGGTTGTCCACCCCGAATGGGCCGAGGCGCTCCGCGTCCTTCCACGACCCGAGGTCCAGCTCGGACGGCGACCATCGCAAAATGTCCTCTTTTTCGACAACGCGCTCCGCCTTCGAGAGGATGCACTCGAGCTTGTCGCGCACGTCCTGCCACCTTTCAGCGTTGACGCTGAATCCGGCCGCCATGCGATGCCCTCCCCAGCTGGCCAGGTCGTCGGAGATGGACGACAGAATGGCCTCCGCGTCCACCCCCGGCGGCACCCTGAGCGTGCCTCTTATAAGCGGGGGCTGCGCTGGGGCGGCTAGCACGATCGGAGCGTCGTGGGCGCAGCACACCTGGCTCGCGACGCTGCTCAAAACCCCCGCCGGCCAGTCATCCCCGTACATGACGTGTTTGTAGTCGGAGGTAAGGGCGGACTTCTCTACATCGCTTATTATCTTTGCTGACAAGTCCCTCCTGCGCCTGTTCAGATCTATGAGATGCCTCACGTCGTCCTCGATCTCGCTTTTTGGGAAAAATATCTTCATGGACCGGTCCGCTATCTCCAGGCGGCCTGCGGCGTTGAGGCAGGGGATCAGCCTCATCGAAAGCGCGTCGGTGTCAAGAGACTGATTTTCCAGCTCAATCCCGCGCATGAGGGCTTGAAAGCCCGGGCGCGGGCGGGTCCTCATGACGTCGAGGCCCTCACGCACTATCGCCCTGTTCACTGGGCTGGACATGGGGACGCAGTCGGCGACGGTCGCCAGGGCGGGGAGGTCTATGCTGGCCTTCAGCCACTGCTGCGGCGCGAGTTCGTTCTTCCACGCCCAGCTCCAGACGACCCCTGCCGCGCAGAGCTTTCTGGCGAGGTCATTCCCATCGACGTGCGGGTTTATCAGGGCGTCGCATCCGGCAAGCTCGCCGCGCGCCAGATGGTGGTCGAAAATGATCAGGGGGATGCCGTATTTCTTCGCGGTCTGCGCAGCCTCGATGTTCTGCGTGCCGCAGTCGACTACGACGATGAGGTCGCACCTGCACCCAGATTCGGCTATCGTCTTCACGACGCCGTGGTGAAAGCCGTAGCCCTGGTTGTATCTGTGCGGGATGTAGTATCTGACTCGGGCCTTCCTTAGCATAGCGAGTTCCAGCATGAAAGTCGTGGCGGCGATTCCATCGACGTCATAGTCGCCGTATACGACTATGCTGCTCGCCTCGGATACGGTGGACCATATACGGGCCGCCGCCGCGGAATCCGCCCCGAGGTCCACTTTTTCCATCCAGCGCCCCAATTCCGGCCTCATCCAGTGCTTTGCGCCAACGGACGCCATATCGTCGGCCCCTACCCCGCGCATGGCAAGAAGGGACGCGGTAAAAAGGGAGCAGTTAAATTCCCTCGCTACGGCCTTTGTCGAATCGTCGGGCGCCCACACCCGCAATTTTTCCTCAGGACACGACGGAATCAACCCGGAAATGTCTCCTTTTCGCTGCTCTCTCCCCCGTCAGCCTCTGAGGGCATTTCGCAGGCCGCGCTCCCGTCGTCCGCCGCGTCGTCGATTTCGCATGACGAAGGCGAGGGCGTCGGCGCGCTTTTGCCCATTCCGGCAGCCTCCGGCTTGGGTTTGCGCGAAAACAGCGATCCGAAGGAAGGAAGCCTGAAAAACGGCTTTTTCAAAGCCTCGGGCTTATCCTCGGCCTGTTGCTGAATGAGGGGCGCCGATGGCTCGGCCTGCTGCGACAAAACCTCGGAGCGCTTCGCCGGAAGCGCTCCGCTTTCGCTGGCGCACACAGAATCGGGCGCTTCGCATTGCCCTTCGGTTTTTCCACTGAGCTGCTGAAGCGCGGCAAATATGGTTTTTTTCTCGCTCTCCAGATCTTCTATCCTCTTTGACAGCTCTTTCGTCTTTTTCTTATTTGCGGAATATAGCTCTATCGAGGCAAACACCGAGAAAAACCACATGATCACGGCGCTGGCGGAGAAGAGCACCCCCTCCCACAGCCCCTGAGGGAAGCTCTTCTGAAAAACGAAAAACCGCACTGTGATTTCGGCGTCGTTTTGAACGGCGTAAGCCATTGACATCACCATCACAACAATAATGCCCAAAAGATAGCTTTTCATTCATCCCCACTTCCTTTCATTCATGCTTTCGCGATTATAGCACAAAGTGCGCGCGCCGCCGCAAAATGCGCGATATCGCGCGAATGGCCGAAAATTTTTCGGATTGGGCGCGCCGGGCATCGAAAAAGCTGTCGCATGGGTATATAATTCGTTCATGTTAATAGTGTAATTTTTATTACATAAAATTCAAGCAGGGAGGATCATTTATGTCAAAAGTAACTGATATATTAGGAGACAAAGCGGAAAGCCTTTTCAACCACAAGTGCGCCATAGACAAGGGCACGCTGACGCTGCCCGGGGCAGACTATCTGGACCGCGCGTGGCTGCAGAGCGACAGGTCGAACAGGGTGCTGGGCTCGCTGCATTCCCTCTACAACACCGGCAATCTGGCTGGGACCGGGTATATCTCCATACTCCCGGTGGACCAGGGAATCGAGCACTCAGCCGGGGCGAGCTTCTCGCCCAACCCCATGTACTTCGACCCGGAGAATATAGTCAAACTGGCGATAGAGGCGGGGTGCAGCGCGGTCGCAAGCACGCTCGGAGTGTTGGGCATGACGGCCCGCAAATACGCGCACAAAATCCCCTACGTCGTCAAGATCAACCACAACGAGCTGCTGACCTATCCCAACACGCACGACCAGATACTCTTCGCGTCGGTCGAGCAGGCTTGGGACATGGGCGCCGCCGCAGTCGGGGCCACGATATACTTCGGAAGCGACGAATCAGGCCGCCAGATTCAGGAGGTGGCGCGCGCTTTCGAGCGAGCCCACGAGCTGGGGCTTGCCACCATCCTCTGGTGCTATCTGAGAAACAACGCGTTCTCGACGCAAGGAGCGGACTATCACCTCGCGGCGGACCTCACGGGGCAGGCTAACCACATCGGGGTCACCATAGAAGCGGACATAATCAAGCAAAAGCTTCCCGAGAACAACGGGGGCTTCACGGCCCTGAAATTCGGGAAATCCGCGCCGCAGATGTACGGCGCCCTGTGCACGGACCATCCTATCGACCTGACGCGCTATCAGCTGCTGAACTGCTACTCCGGCAGGATAGGGCTCATCAACTCCGGCGGCGCGTCCGGCAAGGACGACCTGGCCGAGGCCGTCTACACGGCGGTTGTGAACAAGCGCGCCGGGGGGAGCGGCCTCATTTTGGGGCGCAAGGCTTTCCAGAAGCCGTTCAATGACGGCGTCGAGCTGATAAAAGCCGTGCAGTCGGTCTATCTGGACAAAGAGGTCACGATAGCCTGACAGAGGATCGATAATAAAGGGCAAAGCCCGCCCCCGGAAGATGGGGCGGGCTTTTTTTTGGCGCTTGGGGCGCTGGCGTCACTGAGGTATCACGTCGGGGAGCGCGTTCGGGTCTCCCGCCATCGCGTCAAGGAGGGTCTGGAGCTGGCGCGCCGTATCGGCCAGCGCCGAATTCTGCGGAAATTTCCTGCCCGCTTCCTCCGCAAGGGCGTGTGCGGCGGTTATATGCCCGCTTATCCACAGCTTGTCAATCGCGTCGGCGATGCTCTCGTAGGTGGACGCGTCCTTTTCGTCGGCCACGCGCCTCAGGCGCTCGGCCTCGGCGAGTGCGTCGGCAAGCGCCGTCTTCAAGCCCTCCGCGTCGTTTTGGCTGGCGGCGAGCGCCTCGGTTTTCGATGCAATTATCTCGCCGAGCCTCTTCATCTCGGCTTCAGAATCCGCCACGACCGCGCCCAGCCGCTCGATTTCGGCAGCAGACGCCGCCATCGCTTCTTCCTGAGCCTCAGCGGACATCTGGAGCGCGCCGAGTTCGGCGTCCCTGCCGAGGGCCAGTTTCTCCGCCTCCGCGCTGGCCGCAGAGAGCGCGCTTTCCTGTTCGGCGATCCTCCGCCTCAGTCTTTCGGCTTCCGCGCTGGCGTCGGCAAGCGCCTTGTCCTTTTCGTCAGCGGATTTTGCCAATCGCTCTATTTCCGCGCTGGCGTCGGCTAGGGCTTTGTCCTTTTCGTCAGCGGATTTTGCCAATCGCTCTATTTCCGCGCCGGCTTCGGCAAGCGCCTTGTCCTTCTCGCCCGCCGCCTTTTTCAACCCGTCTATCTCGTTTTGGGCTTCGGCTATGGCGGCGCTCTCCAACCGATCGATCGACGCGGCCGAGTCGGCGTTCATTTTTTCCAGTCCCTCGATTTTCAGGCGAAAGGCGGCAATGGCTTGCTGGTTTTCGGAGGCGTCCTTATTCAGCCTTTCGATCTCCGACCTGGAAGAAGCTTCCGCGCCTTCGAGCCGCGCGATCTCGCCCGACGACGATCTCATGCTGTAAACCAGGACGGCCAGCATTATCACGATTGCCAGGGAAAGAAACGACACCGCCGGAACGCAGTTATCCTGGATCCACTTTCTCATGCAGCATTCCCCCTTGTAGCGCGTCTTCCCGCGTTTTCGCTACGCGACGCGGGCGGCGCGCGAATCTACTTCTTTTCTTATAGCGGCTATATGCGCCGGAGTCGTGCCGCAGCACCCCCCGATGATATTGGCGCCGGCTTCTATCAGGTTTTGCACGAAAGACGCCATGATCTCGGGCGTTTCGGGGAAGACGTCGCGCCCGTCCTCGTTGGTTGGAAGCCCAGCGTTTGCGTGGACTAGGATGAGCGCGCCGGGAAACGCCTCTTTCATCTCGCGGACTATGTCTGCCATCCTCTCCATGCCGTTGCCGCAGTTCGCCCCTATGACGTCGGCGCCGGCATCGAGCGCGGAACGCGCCGCGTCCGCCGGGGACAGCCCCATCATCGTCCTGTAAGTCCCCTGCACCGTCCTGTCGAAAGTGTATGTCGCCAGAACTTCAAGGGAAGTGTTTTCTTTG
This sequence comes from Synergistaceae bacterium, assembly GCA_031274465.1. Lineage (GTDB taxonomy): Bacteria > Synergistota > Synergistia > Synergistales > Synergistaceae > JAIRKI01. The sequence goes on from JAISQC010000109.1 coordinate 17,456, forward strand.
ACGGCCCTTATCGCGCACGCCGCCTCGCCGGCGTCGGTCATTGTCTCTATGCACGCGGCATCCGCGCCGCCCCGCTCGAGGGCAGTTGCCTGCTCTTTGAAAGCCTCGTACAGCTCATCCTCGGTCACGTCTTCCATGACGAGCATGCGCCCCGTGGGGCCGATCGACGCGATGACGAATTTGCCCGGCTCGTCGCGAGTGGCGAGCCGCGAAGCGCGCGCCGCCGCCTCGTTTATTTCAGAAACGCGGTCACTCAGGCCGAAGTGTTCGAGCTTGAAGCGGCTTGCACCAAAGCTGTTCGTCTCCACCATGTCCGCGCCGGCGTCGAGATAACCTCTGGCGATGGCGGCCACCTCGTCAAAATGCGTCGCCGACCACAGATCGGGACACTCTCCCGGCTTCAATCCCCGAGACTGGAGGAGCGTTCCCCATGCCCCGTCCGAGACCAGGATTTTACGAGTTTTAAGCAGATCTGCGAGCTTGCCCATGTCCGTTCGCACCTCCAGATTTTCATTCTATATAAGTATACCAGATAAATCGGGATTGAAGAAAAATTTTTGACCAATCTTTATCAAGACTCTTGACAAATTTGAAAAAGCGTTTTATCATGCACTTAGTCAATGAAGGTCAACTTATTACAAAATATGGGAGGGGATAAAAATGTTCGCATTGACGCCGTTTCGAAACAGTTTGACATCATCGGGGGCGAGGCGCAACTCGCTGATGGACATCGACGACCTCTTCAACAGGCTCCTGTGGTCGCCGGACCTGGGGAGGGCGCAGAGCTTCGGCAGCTACGACATGTACGAGAAGGACGGGAAGCTGTTCGTGGCAGTCGAGGCGCCTGGGGTCAGCCACGACGATGTCGAGGTCCGAATCTCCAAGGACAGGATTCAGCTCAAGTCCAAGGCAGAGGCCGAAGGCAAGAGCGAGGGCGCGGACGACGGAAAGACATGGTACAGCAGGAAGGCGGTCACGTCCTTCAACTACGAGCTGTCGCTCCCGTTCGAGATCGACACCGAGAAGGCCGAGGCAACGTTCGAGAATGGGGTGATATCCCTGTCCGCCCCGAGGCTCCAGGTCTCCGAGAGCCGGGTCCTGTCGCTGAAAAAAGCGTAGCGCGCGGCAGAGGGCGGAACTAGCGCGAAGCCGAAGGGCGGGGGGCATCCCCGCCCTTCGGCGCGCATAAAGGATTATTTTATTTTCACGCCAGCGGCGGCGAGCCTTTTCTCGACGATCGCGATCTCGCTGCTCGACAGCAAGCCGCGGGACTTGGCTTCTTTGTAGTCGCGAAGCAGCTCCGCGCGCCATTCCGCGCCGAGGAGCCTTGGCGCCAGCTTTATTGCCTTGTCGGCCAAATGCTCGAAGTATTTCTTGGTCGTCGCCCAGGAACCCAGCCTTCCCCTCTGGAGCGACGAAAAATAACCCCACACAGTGTCGGAGTGCTTCGAGGCGAGAGGGTAGTCCCTAGTTATCTTTACGCGGTAGTCGGACAGAAACTCGCCGATGGATTTATACGCCCGAAAGTAAGATTCCCGGTAGACCGTCTTGCCCCCCACGCTCTCCTGCGACCTCCTGCGGACCGATGGCTTGCCCGCATTCCGCCATTGCTTGTCGGCCTTGATCCCCGCCCCATTCATCGCGCTCTTCCATAGGGCGGACGTCCAGAAGCCCGTTTCGTGGGCGCTCTGGCATGTCGCCGCAAACGCGTTGATGTTTTTAAGCGCCTTGGCGTTGGCGTAAAACTCCTCCGCCGTTATCGCTGCCGAAACCGACGGCGCCAACAGCGCCAACAAGACGGCAATGACGGTTTTCTTGAGGCATCCCTGCATTCGCGCTCCCCCTATCGCTTTATATATGTCGTTTCGCGCCTCATCCCGCGAGCCGCAGTATATCTTTCCATGTGACGAGAGCTATCAGGACGAGCAGCAGGACGAACCCAACCAAGTGGATGCGGTTTTCCCACCTTTCGGGGAACCTGCGCCCAGAAAGCATCTCGCCCAACAGAAACACCAGCCTGCCCCCGTCGAGCGCCGGGAGCGGGAACAGGTTCAAAATCCCCAGGTTCAGGTTTATCACGGCCATGAACGTGATGAACGTCCAAAACCCCTGCCGGGCGGCATCCCCCGCCATCACTGCTATGCCGACAGGGCCGGCTACGTCTGCCGCCATCTCACCCGTCAGCATCATCCAGAGCCCCTTCAATATGTCTACGCTCATCCTCCAGCAGTAACTCATGCCGACGAACAGCGCCTTGTAAAATGGGTATCTTATGCGGGAGGGCTGCACGCCCCAGAGCCTGACCCCCTGATCGCCCGACGCCGGGACGACGCCGGAGAGCGTCATCTCCGAGTCTCCGCGCCTGACCACTATGCTGACATCGTCGGTTTCCAACGTTTGGAGGGTCTTGCGTATCTCCGGCCACGCCGAGATGGGAAGGCCGTTGATCGAAACCACCCTGTCGCCCGGAAGAGCCCCCATGCTGGCCGCCGGATAGCCGGGCATGAGGTTTCCAACCACGGGCGACTCGATGTCGTTGATCCCGTTGCCGGAAAGAAGAAGGGCCGTAAGCAGCCACGCTAGCAAAATGTTCATGGTCGCCCCTCCTGCGATGATGACGAAACGCTCCCACGGGCGCTTTACGTTGAACGACCTCGCCTGATCCGGGATGTCTCCCGGCCTGAGCTCGTTCTCGTCCCCCTCGAGGCGGACGAAGCCGCCTATCGGGAAGAGCCGCCATGACCACAGCGTGCCGCCGGCGAGCCTTTTCGTGATTATCCCAGGGCCCATCCCGAAGGCAAATTCGTGGACCTGGACGTTCCTCCACACTGCGGCGGCATAATGCCCGCCTTCGTGGATGAGAACGCAGACCGCTATCACGAGCAGAAATGACAATAAACTGACCATACTGAATTCATCCTCCCATCGATGCGCAAGCCTCCCCCGCCATCCGCCCTCCAAGCGATATTAGTTCGATCGCGTCCTCGAGCGTTGACGGGGCTGGCCCGGAATATTTTTCCAGTGTCGATTCTATTATATTTGATATGCCCAAAAATGGAATACGTTTGTCCAGAAAAGCTCTCACCGCAAATTCATCCGCTCCGACCAGGATGGGCGGATACGCCCCTCCCTTTCTTCCGGCCTCCAGCGCTATCCCGAGGCATGGGAAGCGGGCCGGGTCGGGCGGGTAAAAATCAAGCGAGACTCCCGCGCCGAAGCCCGGGAAGGCAAATTCTGAGCTTTGCGCGAGCGGCAGCCGGTCAGGCCAGGCAAGGGCCGCCGCCGCCGGTATCCGCATGTCCGGGCGGTATGCGACCATTTTGGACGTGCCGTCGGAGAACGCCGCGATACCGTGGACGCACGACCCAGGATGAATGACCGCCCGCACCCTGTCGTGAGGGAGGCCGAACAGATGCATGGCCTCGATGCACTCTATTCCCTTGTTCATCAGGCTCGCTGAGTCTACCGTTATCTTGGCGCCCATGTCCCACACCGGGTGCTTCAATGCGTCCTCCGGGGTGACGCGTTTCATCTCGTCGAGCGTCAGGTCGCGAAACGGCCCGCCGGACGCGGTGAGGGTCACGCTCTCTAGCTCTTTGCGCGGTTCGCCCCTGATGCACTGCCATATCGCGCTGTGCTCGCTGTCGAGCGGCCTCAGCTGGTCGGGCCTTTTGACGAGCGGCATGACCCAGGGGCCTGCCGCGACGACGCTTTCCTTGTTCGCGAGCGAGACGTCCTTGCCGGCGCGCAGGGCGAGTTGGAGGGATTTTATGGCGAGCGCGCCGGACGACGCGAAGACCACGTTGTCCGCGTCCGGCAGTTCCGCGATTTCCGAAAGCCCCCCCGCGCCGGCAGTCATATCTATGCCCAGCTCGGCGAACTTTTTAGCGGCCCCCGCCGGGGGCTCAGTCAAAAAAGCCTTGCGCGCCCCGAAACGAACGGCGAGCTCCAGCAGGCTGTCCGCCGACGAGCGGGCCGCAAGCGCAGTCACTTTAAAGCGATCGGGGAAGCGCGCGCATATATCCAGGACGGACCTCCCGACGCTGCCCGTCGCCCCTACGACCGCCACCCTCGTCGCTTTGCCCTGACGGGGCATCAGACTATTACCTCTATGATGAAAAAAGTGAGAGTCGCGTTGATCAGTATGCTGTCGAAGCGGTCGAGGAAACCGCCGTGCCCTGGGATCAGGCGCCCTGAATCCTTCACCCTTGCCTCGCGCTTCATGACCGATTCGGCGAGGTCGCCGAGCTGCCCCGCCACCCCGCACAGCGCCCCAAGAAGCGCGAGCGGGAGTGGCGCCATGTCGAACAGCACGGGCAGGACGGAGCCGCAGGCGACGCTTGCCGCGAACCCGGCGAAGAAGCCCTCCCAGCTCTTCGATGGGCTGACCCTGTCGCACAGGGGGGAATCGCCGAACAAAACCCCTACTAAGTAAGCGCCCACGTCGCAGCTCCAGGTGCAGAAAAAAATCGTGAGGAGATACAGTTGTCCGTGAGGGTGCGACCGCAGGAGTATCATGAAGCTCCATGGCAGCACCACATACACGAGGCCTGAGAGAGTGCCGCCCATGTTCCAGAGCGCGTAGCTGTGGCCTGTGGCCTGCCTTCTTATCACCTCTGTGAAGAGGACAACTATGGCTACCATCGTCATTATCGAGAGCGTGACCGCGAAGCTGAACCCGACCGATACGGTGAGGAGCATCAAAGCGCCCCCTACCATCCCCCACCCCCGCGACAGCCTGTATTTGGTGTACATGAGCTGATACAGCTCCCACAGCGAGCCAAGCGCTATCACCGACGCCACCGCGTCCCACGCGTAGTCGCCCAAGATGATGCCGGCTACTACCAAAACAACTATCAGGGCGCTGCTCGCCGTCCGCTTCGCGATGTCGGCGCCGAACAGCTTTTCCCCGCCCTCTTTGCCCTCTTTTATTATCCTGGCGCCGGAGGGCGGTTTATGCAGCGCCATAACGCCGCTCCCTCGATGCGTAGCTCTCGACCGCCCGCTTGAGCTCCGCCATGTCGAAATCGGGCCAGTAGGCGTCCGTGAAATAATATTCGCTGTATGCCCCTTCCCATAGCCAGAAATTGCTCATTCTGAGTTCCCCTCCCGTCCTTATCAGCAGGTCCGGGTCAGGAATGTCCGGAGCGTACATTTTCCCCTTGAATGTCTCCACGGTTACAGGCCCGCCGCCCTCTGCCAAAACACTATTGACGGCGTCTACGATCTCCTGCCGCCCTCCATAATTCACGCAAACGATCAAGTCTATCTCCTTGTTCTCCCTGGTGTATTCCTCAGCGTAGCGCACGCCGTCCAGAATGTCTACATTGAATGCGTCCAACTTTCCGACGAAGCGTATCCGCGCTCCCTTGCGGTGCAATTTCTCTATCTTGTTTTTGAGGTAGAGGCGGAATAGGCCCATCAGCCCCGCCACTTCGTCCGGCATCCTCTTCCAGTTTTCGGTCGAGAACGCGTATACCGACAAATACCTGATTCCGAGTTCGTGGGCGTTGTCCACGGTCTCCTCCAGCGCCTTCATGCCAGCCTGGTGCCCGAAGACGCGCGGCATTCCGCGGCGAAGCGCCCAGCGGCCGTTCCCGTCCATTATGATCCCCACGTGGAACGGAGTTTTGCGCGCTTTTCCGTCAGCCGCCAAAGTTCACGCCCTCCAGCCGCCCAGTCTCCCTGATGCTGTCCCATTGCCTGCGGACCTCCTGGATGTCTATCCACGAGAGGTGTTTTGGGCTTCCCTGCCTTTTGTCGTCAGAATACCTGAGAAGATAGCTCGGGTGGAACATCGGCATGGCGGCTATGCCGCGCCAGTCAAACCATCGCCCCCGCAGCTTGGTTATCCCCTCGGTCGTCTTCAATATCCATTTCGTGGGGGTCGCCCCCAGCAACACCATCAGCGCCGGCTTTATCAGAAGTATCTGCGTCTGCAGGTACGCGTCGCACGCGGCCTGTTCCTCCGGGAGCGGCACCCTGTTCCCGGGAGGCCTGCACTTCACGACGTTCGCTATGTACACGTCGCGCCGGTCGATGCCGGCCGCGGACAGTATCTGCGTCAGCAGCTGCCCGGCCTTGCCGACGAAGGGGCGTCCCGTTTCGTCCTCGTCCGCTCCGGGCCCTTCGCCGATGAAGAGCAGCTTCGAGCTTTCGTCCCCCTCGCCGAAGACGACTGATTTTCGCACGCCGCAGAGGGCGCAGCCCGAGCACGAAGAAGCCTGGCGCCTGCACTCGTCCCACAGCGCCGCCGTCACCTGCTCCCTTTCTTTGGGCGATAGCGAAAAAATTTCAGTCCTCACGTTTGAAACCCAGCCCCGTCCTATGGTTTAAAATTCCACGCCCGTCACGTTCACGCTCACATTGTACACCGAAAGCCCGCAGAAATAGCCTACGCTCTTTGCCACCCTCTGCCTCACGGTTTCCGCCACGCTTAAAATGCTCTTCGGGCCCCGGATGACTTTCAGGTCGAGAGCGATGATGAGCGAGTCCGCCGCCGTCGAGTAAACCCTGCTGACCGGCCCGCTCGCGACCTGAGGCACCTTCGAGGCGATGTAGGCCGCCAGCTGCTCGATGGCTTCCGGCTCGATGTGGACCTCCCCGTAAAAGCTGAAGGGCGGGCGGACTATCGTCTTTTCTCCGTCGTAGGGCGATTTGCCCCTCCACAGTACCCGCAGCCGCCCCACCATCTTGCCGGCGAAGTTCTTCCGCACCAGCACGTGCGACACCGGTATGACGTGCTGCCCCTTGCTGTGGCGCTCCTTTTGCGCGCGCGCTATCTCTTCCGGCGTGGCGACGTCCTCGATGCGGACTATGCGTTCCGGCTTGGGAAACCCCAGTTTTCCGATTATCCGAAGCGCCATGTCCTCAGACGTCGCTATCACCATCACCGAGCAGGGGGCGGATTCCCTGAAAAAAGCCAGGACCGACGCTAGATGGTCGCTGTACTCGAAAAGGGCCCTTCTGATCGCCCGTATCTGATTTCGCTCCGCCTTCGCGCTTTTCCCGCACACGATCTCGGTCCTGCGTATAACCAGGCCGTCGTCTATTATATAATCGGCGTCGAGGTAGTCGGCGACGAATTGCGCCCTCTGGCTCTTCCCGGTGCCGGCCGCCCCTACGAATGCCACGGTCCTGATGTTAGCGAAATTCGGATCGGCAGGGGCCAAACCTCATTCCTCCCGTTCGCTGCCTGGGACAAACTCCATATCCGCCCCCAGAGACTCCATCTTTTCCATGAGGCGCTCATAGCCCCTCCAGACGTGATTGAGCCCGCAAACTGAAGTCTCCCCTTCCGCCGCGAGCCCCATCAGTATCAGCGCCGCACCCGCCCGCAGATCGGACGCGCGCACCTCCGCCCCTGTAAGCTTCGGCACCCCTATGACCACTACGGTGTTTCCCTGTATGTCTATCTTGCATCCCATGCGCCTGAACTCCTCGACATGGACATAACGCGAATCGAAAACGCTCTCGTGGATGACGCTGGTCCCATCCGCCATGCACAGAGCGGCCATTATCTGGGGCTGAACGTCCGTGGGGAAGCCCGGGTACGGCGAGGTCGTGAGGGTCACCCCGCCCCAGTCGCGCCCGGGAGAGGACAGGCACACAGAGTCGGGCGAAGCCTCGACCGCAACTCCGGCCTCATCGAGCTTCGAGAGGAGCGCCCCCAGGTGCTCGGGGTTTATCCCGTTTACTGTCACTTCCCCCCGCGTCATGAGCCCGGCGAGGAGATAGGTGCTCGCCTCTATCCTGTCCGGGATTATCCGAACCGTCGCCGACTCCAGCTCTTTCGCCCCCCTGATGACGACCGTGCCGGTGCCGTCTCCCTCGACATACGCGCCCATCGCGCGGAGGGCTTGGGCGAGGTTGGATATCTCGGGCTCTCTTGCCGCGTTCTCGATGACCGATTCCCCGGGAGTCAGCGCGGCGGTCATCAACAGGTTCTCGGTGGCGCCGACCGAGGGAAAATCCAAAGCTATCCTCGTGGCGGAAAGCCCGTCGGTGCGGGCGCGGACTGAGCCCTGCTCCAAGTCGATCGAGGCGCCCATGCGGGTCAGCCCCTTGAGGTGGAGGTCTATCGGCCTGCTCCCGATGGCGCATCCGCCGGGCAGGGGGAGGACGGCCTCCTTGCACCGCGCCACCAGCGGCCCCAGCACCAAAGACGACGCCCTCATCTTCCGCACCAGGTTTGCTGGCGTCTCCCATTTCAGCTCCTCCGGGACGTCTATCGTCATCCTGCCGCCCTCGAACGATATCTGCGCGCCGAGATGCCTGAGAAGGTCCGCCATCGTGTGGATGTCCTGAAGGTCGGGGACCCTCTCCAATATTAGCCTCCTGCCCTGAAGCAGCAGGGCCGACGCCATCACGGGAAGCGCGGCGTTCTTCGCCCCCTGGGCCGTGATGCTCCCTCTGAGCGGGCGGCCGCCCCGTATTATCATCCTGTCATCCAATAACGTCACTCCAGTCGATGCGCAAGCAAAACAATAATATACTATATCAGAATCAGAGCGTTTCCGTCAGAATGTCGGCGATCCGTTCTGAGGCGCGCCCGTCCCCGAACGGATTTGCGAATTTTCTCTCCTCGATGCGGCGGTATTCGACTTCGTCGGAGATCAGGCGGTCGGTGGCCGCCACTATCCTGCCCGCTTCCGTCCCGGCCAGGACGGCGGTCCCGAGCTCCGCCGCTTCGGGGCGTTCCGTGACGTCGCGCAGCACGACCACCGGCTTGCCGAGCGCCGACGCTTCCTCCTGGATGCCGCCGCTGTCGCTCATGATGATTTTGCACTTTTCAAGCGCCCATACGAAATCGGGATAGTCGAGTGGATCGCAGAGGACGATCCGCCCGTTTCCGCCGAGCATGTTTTGCATCACTTCCCGGACGAGGGGGTTTTTGTGCATGGGCACGAGCGCCCTGTACCCACCGTGCCGTTCCAGTATCTCAATCAGCGCGCTGCAGATGCGTTCCATGGGCTTGCCCCACGACTCGCGCCTGTGGGCCGTCATGAGAATGAAAGGACCGCTGGCAAGAGAGGCCGCCTGCGGCGGCGGAGAGGCGGCCAGCCCCCTTGCCGAAAAGAGGGCGTCTATGACGGTGTTGCCGGTGACGTATATGTTTTTTGCCCCAGGCACGCGCTCCCGCCTCAGGTTCCTCGCGGCAAGACCGGTGGGCGCGAAAAGCCATTTCGCGAGCCTGTCCGCGAGCGCCCTGTTCATCTCCTCCGGAAATGGCATCGCCATGTCGAAGCTTCGAAGCCCGGCCTCGACGTGGCCCGTCGGTATATGGCGGTGGAATGCCGCAAGAGAGGCGGCGAACGTGGTGGTGGTGTCTCCGTGAACGAGGACCGCGTCCGGCGCGGCTTCGTCGAACAGCTCCCCCACCCCAGTCATTGCCGAGGCCGTTATGTAATCCAGCGTCTGGCCGGTTTTCATTATCCCGAGGTCGATGTCGGGCGACAGGGAGAAAAAAGCGAGGGCCTGGCGGAGCATCCCGGCGTGCTGCCCCGTGGACACCACTCGCACTTGAAAAATGCCCCTTCGCCTCAGCTCTAGGATCACTGGGGCCATTTTTATCGCTTCCGGCCTGGTGCCGATCACGACGTCTATTTTCTTTCGGGCGGGCGGCGCGTGGCTCGCCGTCAATTCCGACGCCTCGCTCATTGGCGCCAGGCCAGCAGGTAATAGCCAGCGCTCACTAGCGCGCCGTGGACCGCGATGAGGAGGGCCAGCACCTTCCACTTTTTGAGCCTCAAGTCGAGCAGCACGTGGTGCGTGTGCTTCCTGTCGGGATAAAACGGCGACCGGCCGGACAGCATCCTCCTGGTCATGGCGGACAGCGTGTCGATGACCGGGATGCCGCCGATGAGGACGAGCGCCGCGACCATCGGGATCAGCTTCATGTCGAAAAACCTGGGGAATATGTCCCACGCCAGATGGGCCGAGCAGACGTATCCCAGCAGGGTCGAGCCCCCGTCTCCGAGAAACGTGCTCGCATGGGGGAAATTCCACAAAAGGACGCCCGCTATCAGGCCGCAGAAGGGAAGCCACGTATACTGGTTGCCGCTCCTCCACGCCAGGTACGACGTCACGAAGGCGAGCGAGAGGGCAAGCCCGTCCATGCCGTCCACGAAATTGTACGCGTTGGTGCAGCCCGCTATCCACATGAGCAGCAAAAACCTCTGATATATGGGGACCGAGAGGGGGATGACAACCCACGCGGCCGCAAAAAGATGCACGGCGAGGCGTTTCAGCGGGGGAAGCGGGTGCATGTCGTCCATGTAGCCGACTAGAAAGACCAGCGTGGCCCCGGCTGCCACGTATGGGACCTCCACGCCCGGATTCGGGTTTATGAGCGCCCACAGAAGGTATCCAGTCCACAGGACGATGCCCGCGCCTCTGGGGGTGATGGCCGGGTGGAGCTTCCTGCCGCCCGGCACGTCCATCAGCCTGAAGGTGCGGGACAGCTTCATGGACACCGGCGTCGCGATTATGCCCCACATGAAATTCAAGATGGCGGAAAAGATCGCCATTGCCCGCGCGCGCCTATTTCGTCCCGAAAAGGCGGTCGCCCGCATCACCCAGCCCCGGCACTATGTACCCGTGCTCGTTGAGGCGGCTGTCCAGCGCGGCGGCGAATATATCCACCTCCGGGTGCTCGGACGCGACTTTCTCCACGCCCTCCGGGGCCGCGATCAGCGACACCAGCGATATCCGCAGCCCGCCGAGGCGCTTTATGTGGGAGATCGCCGCCGCAGCCGACCCGCCTGTCGCCAGCATCGGGTCCACTACGAAGACGTCCCGCTCCCCGATGTCGTTCGGCAGCTTGCAGTAATAGTCGACGGGCAGGAGGGTGTCCGGGTCGCGATACAGCCCGATATGTCCGACCTTCGCATTGGGGATTAGGCGCAGTATCCCCTCCACCATACCCAGCCCCGCGCGAAGAACCGGCACGACCGCCAGTTTCTTGCCGGCAAGGGAAAAGCCCTTTGTGGAGCACACGGGCGTCTGGACGTCTATCTCTTCGAGAGGGAGGTTGCGGAAGATTTCGTAAACCATCAGGCCCGATATCTCTTGCACCAAATCGCGGAAGTCCTTGACGCTGGTGTTCTTGTCGCGGACGATGCTGAGTTTGTGCTGTATGAGCGGGTGTTCCAGAACGACGATGCGCCCCCTGCTGCCGGTTTCGGCGTCCGCTCCTCCCGCCCGATCCTCCATATCCGCTACCTTCTGCCTTCGGACCAGATGGCGGCCCCCTTCGGGGTTCGCTTCGAGCCACGCCTTCGCGATATTCCTGGCGAGAGCGGGCTCGGTGGTCCTTGCGCCGAGGGCGAGGACGTTCGACCCGTTGTGCTCCCTGCTCACCCGCGCCGTGAATTCGTCCTTGCACAGCGCGGCATAGATGCCGTTTACCTTGTTCGCGGCTATCGACATGCCGATTCCCGTCCCGCAGATGAGGATGCCGCAGTCGGATTTGCCCGACGTTATTTTCTCGCAGGCCTTCATGCACCAGTCGGGGTAATCGACGGATTTTTCCCCCGAAAAAGTGCCGACGTCCTCCGCGAAATGCCCCAGCCCCTCGATATAGCCCTTCAAATCTTCTTTCATTGAAAATCCCGCATGGTCTGCCCCGATGGCTATCCTCATCTGAATCACTCCCAAAATCGCATGTCATTATCTTCTTTTTATGAGCGACGGCCATATCGGAATCCAATCGGAGAACTGGATTGCGTCGATGTCGGAAAACAGCGTCAGCGTGGCGTCCGATGGGTATCCGAAGGTCGATACGTCGGGGGGCAGCGGCACGCTTAATATCCATTCGGTGAGGTCGTTCAGCGGCACGTTCCTGACGGCTCTCGTGTAATAGGCGTTGCCGAGAGTGATCCCCGAAATGCGGCACAGCATCGGAGGCGCCGGCCTCTGCACGGGCCATATGTCGAGCCGCACCCCCTGCCTCAGCAGGAAACCGAGGAAAAGGGCGAGCTGCCCGTCAGTCCCGGATATTCTGGTATCGAGGACTATGACCCTCGGAATGGGTTCGCCTGAGCGCGACGATTTGGCTATGTCCTGCATCACGTCCGTTATCGAGCTCGCCTGAATGACAGGTATCCCTTCCGGGGTCTGCCCCGAAACCGGGGAATAAAACCGAGGGGTTCCCTCGTGGCTTGCCCTGACTTCCGTTATCCTCGACGGGCGCGTCTCGTCGCGCCAGACGACATGCGTCATCGGGGCCTTGTCCTGTATGAAGCTCTGGAACGTCGAGGCGACCGCGCAGCGCATCATCAGGACCTCGGAGTCGTCCGCCGCCTCGATCCAAGGGTCGTGCAGCGTGACGGCGCCAAATGCCTCGGCATAGCCAGGGTTTGACCTCCCGCTCCACCACGTCCTGCCTGAGACGCTCGCCACGATGGGGCCGTCCGTCGCCCTCGACAGGCTCCACGCCTCCTTCATCCCGTCCGTGACCATCCTGACGTCGGCGGACGCCGATCCTACGGGATAGCGCGAATACAAAGCCCCGCTTTCCGTCAGGACGTACAGCTCGCCCAAACCGCCCCATTCGAGATCCCTCGGCAATTCCGCTTCGAACTCGTCCAGCACGGCAAGGGTGTACGAATCCAGCACGAACACCCGCCCGTTCCCCCTGTCCGCCACGGCCAGAAGCGCGCCCCAGGACGCCACCGCGACCGGCTCGAACAGCTTGCCGGAATCCCCGCCCTCCGGCTTCCACTCGGCGGTTTGCCGCAGACTGGGCAAGTCGCACAGCCTCACCGCTCCGCCTTTTCTGTCGGCTAGCGCGAAAAACGCCGAATCTATGAAGGCCGCGTCGGCTATGTCGGCGTCGATGGTTCCTTCGTTTGCCAGCACGGCGTTTTCAGACGATGGGTCGATGGTTATCCTGCCGACCTCCCCGTTTTCCTGAAAGAGCAGCGCCTCGTAAGGAGCGACCTGCATCAGCGCGGCGGGGCGGGGCGCCGCGACTTCTATGGCGCCCCTCTTCCCGCCGCGGGCGAATATCCATACCTTGTCGCCCAGCGTGTCGCATATCATGACATGGCTCTCGGTGGCGTTGATCTTGCCTATCCCCGACATGCCCTTTATCGAAAGCCCGCCGTACAATGGGAGCCCCAGATATTCGTTGATGGTGTGCCGCGAAAACGACAGAGCCGGAGCGGCGTTCTCCGGGCGGACGGCCCTCTGGACGATCCCCCATTCGGATTTCATCGTGTCCAGGATTATCAGGCCCCTGTGGTCGCTGCGCCGCACCTCCAGATACTGGGACATGGCGTCGATGGCGTCCGTGTACCTGCCCAGCCGACGGAGGGCGAGGCTCCTCATGAAATAAGCGTCTACGAAATAAACGTTGTGCCCCAGGGATTCCTGAAGCTTGTCGAGCGCGTTCCAAAGCATGTTTTTCTGGAAATAGCCGTACGCCTCGAGAAACGCCTCCTCGGACGCCTCCCTGTCGACGGCAGGCTGCGCCAAATCTGCGGCGCGTCCGACGGCCGGGCTGCCGAACGAGACGGCGGCGGCGATAAAGACGGAGGCAACCGTGGCCTTAACTTTTTTCCAAACGCGGCACGTCATCGCAAACAACACCCTAACCCGGGCGACCGAACTCGGCATCCCGCCGCCGCTTTGGCGTCAGCGGCCAGAAATGACATCGATCCCCGCAAACGAATAATATCCAAGCACTATAGCGCCGGCGAGAAGGAAACCCAGCAGCACCCGAAGGTACAGAACCATCATCGCCGGGGCTTTCCACTTGTCGGCGTACACGTTGACGACCATGCGGGAAACCCCTATGGCCGCGACGAAAGAAAAAAGCGCGATTATCGCCTGCAAATTGACGTTGGATATCTTCATGCAACGGCCATCGCCCTCATCAAGCCAATTTGGAGGCGGCAGTGCGCCCCCGCCTGCGATAGTTTATCATGTTTTTTCAAATAGGCGCGCGTCAAATTCCAAAAAGCCGCCTTTGTCAGTCGCCGACATTGAAGGACGCCACTGACGCCACGGTGTGCTCGCCCAGAACGTCCTTGTTGGTGTATCCCCTTATCTCGTATTCGCCCTTCTCTGCCGGAGCGTTGAAGACGTACGCCCCGTCGCTGCCGGCGATGTATTTGTACGCCAGGAACTCCCCCTGCCGCGCGCCCTTCGCGCATATGCCTAGCACCGCCCCTTCGTCGAGCATGTATTTAGGGACTCCGTTCACGTTGACCGTCATCTCCTCGCCCGGGGCGTAGCTGAGTTTGACGGGCGCGGCGCTATAGGTTCCAAGCGAATTTCCCTCCACCGTGAACTCCGTTTTCGACACCGTGGTCGCGTCGGTCAAAACCTGACCGTTCGAAAAACCGCGCAGCTCGTATTTCCCCGGCTCGCGGGGCGCCTGCAGCCCCACTTGCCCGTATGCCGACCTGACATATTCGCACGACAGGTACTTCCCGGGCGCCGCTCCATCCCGAAACACCCCGACGAGCGCGTTGTCGTCGAGCATCTCCTGAGGCACCCCCGACACGGTGACCACTATCGGCTCCATGGGCGAGTAGGATTTCTTCCCGAGCGTCGCGGAATAGGCCCCCGCCGAATCGCCGGACACCGAGAACGGGGCTTTCGCAACCGCCGTCCCCTCGGTGAAGACCGAACCGCTCGAATAGCCCGCCAACTCGTAAGGCCCGCGGACGAGCGGCGCGCGGAGCTTGAACGATTCATCCCTTTTGTGGATGTACTCCCACGAGGCGAACTTCCCGTGCGGGGCGCCGGGCGCCCGTATCCCCACAACAGCGCTGTCGCCTATCATCTCCGAAGGAACCCCGGAGACCCGGACCTTCATTATCTCACCGGGGAAAAAATCAGTCTTTGGAATGTGGATCGAATAAGCCGCGCCGCTCCCGTCCGGCGAGAGCGCATAGGCCGACACGCCTGGACGGGCCGCTTGGTCGGGCAGCTCCGGGCGCATTGCCGCGCGCTCCGACGCGAGAGCCCAGAAAAACCACCCCGCTGCGGCGACGGCGAGCGCGAGGGCCACCGCTATGACCGGCAGAAAAACAGAATTGTCGCTCAAACGGGTCTTCCTGCGCCTTTTGTATCTGATCTTCGCATCCTTGGGCTCGCCGTTGCGGGCGTCTTCGTTGCGGGCAATACGAGTTTCCGGCATTAGGGCCATCCTCCACCTGTCTTGCAATTCTTCGTAAGCTCACCAGATAAATTCTATCAGTAATTTTACCACCGGCGCGGCAAAAATTTTTCATCCGCGCGGACCCGGTTTCGAAAAAACGCCGCAGCTCTTTGTGGCATTGGCTTAGGCCATTCTGCCGATGTTCGCGTTTATACGCAGGCCGGCGTAGCGTCAAAACGAAGAGGCGTGTTAGAATCGTTTTCATGAGGCATCGCGAGTCGCTTTGGAAAAAATTTCTCACCGTCGCGCTGTTCGCATTCGCGTTGGGTCTTTTGCCCTATTTTTGGCGGGCCGGCTTCGTCGGGACGCGCGAAGCCGCCACAGGCGGATACGGAGGCGTCGCCTCGTACGCCAAGGCGATGTCCAGATACATCCCGCACCTGCTGACCGCCTACGTCGCGTGCATAGCGGCGCTCGTCTTCATGGAGGGCCGCAACCCGGACAGGACGATACTCTGGCTTATGACCCTCGTCTTCATACCGGTGATCGGGATCGTCCTGTACATCCTCCTCGGGCCGGATTTCAAAAGGATGAAGATGCGGCGGATGTTCAGGCCGACCCGGTCGCATCCCAGGAGCGAGACCCTTGCCTGGCGGCAGGCGTCGGACAGGGTGCGCAAGGCGGCCACGCTCGCATTCAGGAGCTCGAACGCGCATCTGTGCGAACGCAACGAAGTGGGGCTGCTGGTGGACGGCACGGAGGCCTTCGGGGCCATAAAGCGCGAGCTGGAGCGCGCCAAACGCTATATAAACATAGAATACTACATCTTCAGGGACGACGCGCTGGGGCAGGAGATCGCGCGCATCCTGCGGGAAAGGTCGGCGGCCGGGGTCCGGGTCCGAATGTTGCTGGACGGCGTCGGAAGCTGGAAACTTGGGAGGGCGCTGATAGGCGCCATGCAGCGTGACGGGGTGGACGTGCGCACCTTCATGCCGGTGTCGTTCCCGTTTTTGCGCAGCAGGCTGAACTTTCGCAACCACCGCAAGATAATAGCGATAGACGGGGCCGTCGCCTTCACAGGGGGGCTCAACGTCGGGCTGGATTACCTGGGCGAGGGGCCGCTTGGGCACTGGCGCGACACTCATGCGGTTTTTCGCGGCGAGGCGGTGCGCGCGCTCGACGCGGTTTTCCTCTCCGACTGGGAGATCGTCACAGGGGAAAATCCGGCGCCGGACGACGCTGAGTCCTCCGATGGATGCGGAGGGGGCGCCCCGCTGCCAGTCGTCCCGCTGCAAATCGTGCCGAGCGGCGGATCGGCGTGGAGGTCGATACGGCAGATGTATTTCATGATGATCACCGAGGCGCAATGGAGGATATGGATAACGACCCCTTACCTGATACCGGGGGACGAGATACTCGAAGCCCTGAAGATAGCCTCTCTCTCGGGCGTGGACGTGAGGCTGCTGATTCCAAAGACCAGCGACCACTTCCTCTCCCATTGGGCGGGGTTCTCGAACGTGGAGGATCTGCTGCGGGCTGGCGTCAGGATATGGCTTTACGAAAAAGGCTTCGTCCACGCGAAGACGCTCGTCATGGACGGCGAGATAGCGTCCGTGGGCACGGCAAACCTGGACAACAGGAGCCTCGACATAAACTTCGAGGTTCAGGCGTTCATATACGACGAAAAAATCTGCGAGTCCATGTCAGAACAGTTCGTCAAAGACCTTGCCGACTCGACCGAATGCTCGCTCTCGGAGTGGGAAAAACGCGGCGTCGCGCATAAAATCCTCGAATCGGTCGGCAGGCTGTGGTCATCTCAGGTATGAAAGGCCCGCGCCCTAACGGAGAGCGGATCTCGGACAAAAACGGCTTCTGGGCGGCGTCAGTCTGCCTGATATCCGTGGCTCACCTTCATGTCTACCTGGCCGTGGGGCGCCATCTCCCCTTCGCCTACGAAGCAGTGTGGCTCGCCGTGGGGGTCGCGTCGGTCATATCCTCGTACGCCGCCCACCGCATAGCCCCTCTTCGCCCGGTTTTGGGGTGGATGCCGCTCAATGCGGCGCTCCACCGCTGCGGCGCCTGCTGGAACGTCTTCGTCATCCTGGCGTCGTGCCTGCTGTTCGCCTCGCGGGCCGCGCCGGCGGTTGGGCGGATGCCGCTTGACGCCAGGTTCGCCCTGTCGTGCGCCGTCTCTTTCGCCGTCTGCGTTTACGGGCTGGTCGAAGGGAGCGTGGTCCGCACAGTGCAGGCCGAAATCCGCACCAAGAAGCTTCCGCGCGGCAGGAGGCTGCGCATCGCGCACCTGTCGGACCTGCACATAGGCCCGTTCATGTTTTTTTCCTTCGCGGACCGGGTAGCTCGGGCAGTGAAAAGCGCTTCGCCCGACCTCGTCGCGATCACCGGGGACATCGTCGATGGGCCGGTCGGCGACGACGCAGGGATATTCCCGCGATACGCCCCGTTCGCCGACAAGTTCGGCGAGATGGCGGACGCCCCGCTCGGGGCTTGGGCTGTCCCGGGAAACCACGATTACTACGACGGTTTCGGCAACTCGCGGGATTTCATGAAGCGCGCCCGGATCAAATTGCTGCGCACCGAGAAGGCGGACTTGGGGGACATCGTCTTAGCCGGCGCCGACGACATGGACCACAAAACGTGGTCCGAGACGCCGCGCATGACCAAATCGGAAGAACTGCTCGAATCGCTGACCGAGGCGGAGAGAGGGAAATTCGTCGTGCTCATGAGGCACAGGCCGAAAATAGAGGCGACTACCGTAGGGCTCTTCGACCTGCAGCTATCGGGGCACACCCACGGGGGACAGATGTTCCCGCTCCCGTCGTCGAGGCACAGGATACCGGGAAGGCCAAGGGGGCTGCTCGCGCTAGGCCGCGGGGCATACCTGTGCGTTACGAACGGGGCCGGTTTCGTAGGTCCCCCGATGCGTTTTTTCGCACCAGCCGAGATAGTGGTCATCGACCTGATCGGAGAGTGACAAGCCCCGCCAGGACGCGCGCGGGGTCCTCTATGACCCTCTGGTTCGAGCTGCCCTTGAAAGGGGTTTCGAGCGTTCGGAGGCTCTGCACGAACCTGCCGTCCACAAGCGCGTCCGCGCATCCGGCCAGCGCGATCTCGTCCGGGTCGCTCCGCTCCGCTATCTCCTCGATTGTATAGCCCGTGTATATCCAGAGGTTCGAGCCGAACTCGCGTACCCGCGCCGCGAACAACAGCAACTCCCGCGCCTGCGCCAACGGCTCACCGCCTGATATGGTGACCCCGCCCATGAGAGGGTCGCTTGAGGCATGGGCCAGAAAACCCGATATCAGCTCGTCCGGGCTCGCCTCGTAGCCTCCGAGGGGGTCGTGGGTCCCTGGGTTGTGGCAGCCGGGGCAGCGGTGGGGGCAGCCCTGGACGAACACGACGTAGCGCAGTCCAGGCCCGTCCACTATCGATTCCCCGATTACGGCGCTCAAACGCACCTCGAACGCCGCTCCGCCGAGCAGAAACTAACGGCGGGGCATCCTCCCCCGCGCATATTCAATGCTTTTCGTTTCGGCCTCATATACCGTGCTTCACCCTGTCGCGCTCCTCGGCGCGTTTCGCGTTGTTGAAGCGTTCGAGGGTCCCGACCAGGTAGCCGGTTATCCTCCGTATCCGTTCGAAATTGCGCCCTCCGGACCCCTCCGCCCTGCCGCATTTCGGGCAGCGGTCCCCGATTATCCCGCTGTACCCGCACGCCGGATCCCTGTCCACCGGGTGGTTTATCGAGCCGTAGCCGATCCCCCGCTCCGCCATGTACCGCACGACCCGCTCGAACGCCTCCGGGTTGTGGGAGGCGTCCCCGTCTAGCTCGACGTAGGTTATGTGCCCGGCGTTCGTCAGTTCGTGATAGGGGGCTTCGATCGATATTTTTTTTGCGGCCGATATTTTATAGTATACGGGCACGTGAAAGCTGTTGGTGTAGTACTCCCTGTCGGTGACGCCCTCTATCGCCCCGAATTCAGCCGCGTCGAGGCGCACGAAGCGGCCCGAGAGCCCTTCAGCCGGGGTGGCCAGAAGCGTGAAGTTCAGCCCGGTGGCCTCCGTCTCCCTGTCGAGCCGCTCGCGCATGAAGCGGGCGATGTCGAGGCCTAGGGACTGGGATGACTCGTTCTCGCCGTGGTGGTATCCCGACAGCGACTTCAATGCCTCGGCGAGCCCTATGAAGCCGACCGACAGCGTGCCGTGCCTCAGCACGGGCGCGACTTCGTCGTTCCACCCCAGTCGCTCGCTGTCGAGCCATATCCCCTGCCCCATGAGAAACGGGTAGTTGCGCACCTTTCTCGAGCACTGTATCCTGAACCGCTCCATGAGCTGCTTTATCACGAGTTCGATCTTTTCCTCCAGGCGGGAGAAAAAAGCGGCGATGTTCCCGCTCGACATTATTGCGATGCGCGGCAGGTTTATCGTCGTGAAGCTCAGGTTCCCGCGCCCATTGCTTATCTCCCGGCCCTTGTCGTGGGCGTTCCCGATGACGCGCGTGCGGCAGCCCATGTAGGCTATCTCGGTCTCGGTCCGCCCCTGCACGTAGTAGCGGGCGTTGAACGGCGCGTCCATGAACGCGAAATTCGGAAAGAGGCGTTTTGCCGAAACCCTGCACGCAAGCTGGAACAGGTCGTAATTTGGATCGCCGGGGTTGAAGCTCACCCCGCTTTTGACGCGAAATATCTGTATGGGGAAAATCGGAGTCTCGCCGTTGCCGAGCCCGGCCTCCGTCGCCAAAAGAAGCGACCGGGTTGCCATGCGCCCTTCCGGCGACGTGTCCATTCCGTAATTGACGCTCGAAAACGGCGTCTGGGCGCCAGCCCGGGAGTGCATCGTGTTGAGGTTGTGGACGAACCCCTCCATCGCCTGCAGAGCCGCGCGTTCAGTCGCCGCAGCCGCGTGGCGCGCCGCGAATTCCTGCGCCCGCATAACCGCCCCATCCTCGAACCCCGCTTCGAGCAGACGCGCGCGCTCGGCGTCCGCGTAATCCCCCCCGCCTTCTAGCGACGGGGCTTTGCCCGCGCTTTTGAGGGCCGAATGCGCCCTGCCGGCCGCTTCGAGATCGGCGCCGTCCAAAACCAGCTCAAGCGCCGTGCTTAAAAATTCGCGGTATTTTCGAGCGTAGGTCTTAGCGATGCCGACTGCCATCGCGTAGTCGAAATTGACGATGCTCTGGCCCCCGTGCTGGTCGTTCTGGTTGCTTTGGATCGCTATGCAGGCAAGCGCCGAATAAGAGGCTATGTCGTTCGGCTCCCTCAGGACCCCGTGCCCCGTCGAAAACCCGCCTTCGAAGAGCTTGAGCAGATCTATCTGGCAGCAGGTTGTCGTGAGCGCGTAAAAATCCAGGTCGTGGATGTGGATGTCTCCGGCCTTGTGTGCGTTTGCGAAGCGCGGGTCTATGACGAACATCTCGTAGAACTTTTTGGCGCCTTCCGAGCCGTACTTGAGCATCGTCCCCATCGGAGTGTCCGCGTCTATGTTAGCGTTCTCCCGCTTGCTGTCGCACTCCGTCGCGCCTTTGAACGCGATGTCCTCGTACGTCTTCATCAGCGAGGCCTTCATCTCGCGCACCCGCGTGCGCTCGGCGCGGTACAGAATATAAGCGCGCGCCGTGCGGACGCAGCCGCAGTCGATCAATGCCGACTCGACGACGTCCTGTATCTGTTCGACTGCCGGCGAGATGATCCCAGTCGATTCGATCTTCTCCTCCACGATCTTCGCTATGCGCTCGTGCGCGCTCTCGCCCCCGGCGTCAAACTCCTCCCCTGTCGCCCTGAAAGCCTTGCATATCGCCCCCGCTATCTTTCCCCGGTCATAGCCTACATGCCTTCCGTCCCGCTTGCGTATCGTCCTTATCATAGCCATGCCCCCAGACATAAAAAAAGAATCGCGCACACGCACGATCCCACAAGCGGCTGACGCCGCTTCGCATCCCGTGCCCCCGCAGGAATGGCGCGACGCGCGCGCCGATTGCAAGCCCGCCCCGGCGGCCGGTCTCCTGGCTCGTCATCGACCTCCCCGGCGCCTTCCCGGCCCCCTGTTTGGGGAATCGGTGGCGTGATGCCGGTTCGTCAGACCTACAGTGGCGGGCACCGCGCCGGATTTTTTCTGCATTCGCCGGCTTCCCATGCTCCGCTCGGGGCTAAATTGAAAATTTCACGCTAGAAACTATATATCCACCGCCCGAAAAGTCAAGCGCCCGCGAAAAACGACGGGCAATCCCTGCAGGCAGACGCATGAGAAAAGTCAGCCGGCGCAGAGGTTATGCTAAAATATTTAAGTAAGGATATTACCGCTATGGTTCATCGGCGAAGATCAAGGTGGGGGGAAATATGACAAAGTTTTTTTGTTGCTCGAAATTTCTGATCGCGGCGCAGCTGGCGTTGTCGGCAATGTCGTCCGAAAGGGCGTACGCTGCGTCGGTGACGCTCGCGACGCCAAACGGCGAGATAAGGGGGTCGAGGAGCGAGGACGTCAGCGTCTATAACGGCATCCCATACGCGGCGCCGCCGGTAGGAGAGCTGAGGTTCGCTCCGCCGCAGGACGCGCCTGCGTGGGAGGGAGTGCGCGACTGCACGGAGTTCGCCCCGCAGGCCGTTCAGTATATGCCGTTCGAGGGACAGCCGATGTCTGAGGACTGCCTCGCGCTGAACGTCTGGACCCCGGCTCGCCCCGGGGACGGCGCCAAACTCCCGGTCTACGTGTTCATACATGGCGGCGGTTTCGCCGAAGGCGCCGGCTCGCTGCCCATGTACGACGGAACCGGATTCGCGAAGAAGGGGATAGTGGCCGTCACGATCAACTACAGGCTCAACGCCCTCGGCTTTTTCGCGTCCCGGGAGACTTTGAAGCGATACGGCACTACCGGCAACTGGGGGATTCTGGATCAGATCAAGGCTCTCGAATGGGTGAGGGAAAACATATCGTCGTTCGGAGGCGACCCCGGCAAGGTGACGATCGGCGGCGAGTCCGCGGGAAGCTTCAGCGTCTCGATCCTCATAGCAAGCCCCCTCGCGAAGGGGTTGTTCCGCGGAGCCATCCTGGAAAGCGGAACTATCCTGTCCCTGCCGTTTCTCTCCACGTACGCCAGGAGCGATCCCGATAAATCGATCGCCGTGTCCGGCATGTTGGCGGATATCGTTGGGGCCGGGGACGACGAGAACGGGCTCGCCAGGATGAGAAGGGCTAACGCCGAG
>JAISQC010000221.1 GCA_031274465.1 Synergistaceae bacterium
CCCTCGAAGCCCAACGACATCGTCAGCCTCGGAATATCCCTGGTGCCGGAGCGCCGCAGGCTCTTCACAGCCTTGAGCGTGAAGGAAAACCTGGTGATGGGCGCTATAAGGCGCAAGGATCACGACGGCGTGGCCAAAGACATGGAAAGATGCTTCGAACTCTACCCTGTGCTCAAGGAACGGATAACGCAGCGTTCCGGCACCCTGTCGGGCGGAGAGCAGCAGATGCTCGCTATATCGCGCGCTCTCATGAGCCGCCCGTCGGCGCTACTGCTGGACGAACCGTCGCTCGGGCTGGCGCCGATAGTGACGGAGTCCCTGTTCGACACCATCGCCCGGATTCGAAGCGAGGGCGTAACCGTGCTGCTGGTGGAACAAAACGCTTTTCAGGCGATGGAGATAAGCGACAGGACTTACGTGATGCAGGCGGGACGGATAGTGGAATCGGGCAAAAGCTCCGACCTGCTCGAAGACCCTATCATCAGAAAAGCCTATCTCGGGGATTAGCCTCACCGCAACTGCGCGTGAGAGCGATTTTTAGGGCGCGAGACGTCAATTCAAAATATGGCTGTTGAGTTGTCTCAGCTCTATCCAGAGAAATGCCGGATTACCGACTCACTCCGAAAATCGGATCGTGGTGGAAGTACATCTATGCCGCGCAAAACCGCGCGAAAAACACGGTTTTGCTCTTACTTGCGCCACTCGTCCGACATCCCGTCGGACGCCGATTTTCTGCGTTCGTTCGGTAATCCAACATCTTTTGCTGAGATAACTTGGTAGCCATAATTTAAAAAGGAAACGTTGAGGGTTTAATAAAAACCAGTTTGGGGGCAAACCCCGAAAGACAAGCCCCAAACCTTTGCCTCGAGAAACCAAGCACTATGGGAGTATATTCCCCGCCGCAAGATATATTTCATACCACTCTTCACGCGTCAGGCGAACTTCGGCGGCTTTTACACAATCCTTCAAACGATCAATATTCATAGTGCCGGTAACTACCTGCATCTTTGCCGGATGGCGGAGAATCCATGCAACGGCTATTGTCGTATTTGTCACGCCATATTTATCCGCTATTTCATTTATCTTTTCATTCAACTTGGGGAATTTTTCATTATCCAGGAAAACGCCCCCAAAGAAACCGTGCTGGAACGGAGACCAAGCCTGGATAGTGATATCATTCATCCGGCAAAAATCCAACACGCCTCCGTCGCGATCGACGGCAAGATCATCGAGCATATTTACATGTTGAACCTGACTGGCCATAAAAGGATGCATTATGCTGAACTGCATCTGATTCGCGACGATCGGAAAATGCACATGCTTTTGCAACAGGGAAATAAGCATTGGATGTTGGTTGGAAACGCCAAAGTACTTTACCTTGCCCTGATAGTGAAGAATATCAAACGCCTCCGCCACATCCTCCGGCTCTACGAGCATATCAGGCCGGTGCAACAACAGAACATCGATATAATCGGTATTCAGCCTCTTAAGGCTGGCTTCCGCGGCCTCGATGATATGCTTTTTGGAAAAATCGAAGGATACCGGGGTTATGCCGCACTTCGTCTGCACTATAATCCTCTCGCGCAGAGACGGATTCATATGAAGCGCGTCAGCCATAATCCTTTCGCATTCGCCGTCACCGTAACAATCGGCGTTATCGAAGAAATTCGCGCCAATATCCAAAGCGAACTGTACAAATGCCTCAGCCTGTTTTTTGTCTATTTTGTTTATACGCATACACCCGACGGCAATCACAGGTACGTCAAAAAGCGATTTCCCAAGCTTAATAGTTCTCATAACACAATTTCCCCTTCAACAATTTATTGTAATTTAAACTCGCGCAACTTACTAAAATGTACTATATACTCAAACTCACACAGTGTAAAGAATTAACGATGGTTTCCAGGGTTGATTGGCTTTTAATCCTTGATCCAATTTTTGTTTCGCTGTCGAGGCCATACAATAGGAAACGCTTCGCCAAGATCGGGCAGGCGCATCGGACCATAACGTTTGATGCCGATTCCCCGCGCCCGCCGGGGTCCTTTATTCGATGTATCGGAGATTTTTGGGTGCCGTTGACATGGCATCCAGGGCATGGTAATTTAACCTCAATGCCATCTATATCTTAACTCTGCAAAAAATCCGTCACTTCAAACTGGAGGGGTTTCTAATGAAGAAAGCGCTGTTGTTGCCGCGTAAATACATCCAGGGCCGTGGGGTTATATCCGAAATCGGGGCTTACGCGAAGCTGCTCGGGCGAAAAGCGGTAATCACGTGGGGCGGCAGGACTAAAGCCGCTGTCGGGGAGGCCGCTCTGAAATCCCTCAAAGACGCGGGCGTCGAATACGTCGACGACCACTTCAACGGCGAATGCACGAAGGCCGAGGCCCGCCGCATCGCCGATGCCGCGAAGGGATCGGATCTCATAATCGGAGTCGGCGGCGGCAAAGCCATCGACACTGCGAAAGGCGCCGCCATCTTCGCCGGACTTCCCCATATCATAGTCCCCACCGTAGCCTCGAACGATTCACCGACGAGCGCCTGCACCGTATGGTACGACGACGGCGGCGTATGCGTCGGGTTTGACCTGTGGCCGAGCAATCCTGATTACATCATGGTCGACACGGAAGTGATAGCCCGCGCCCCGCTTCGCCTTTTCATAGCCGGCATAGGGGACGCGGCGTCGACGTGGTTCGAGGCAGAAGCGTCTTACGCTTCGCGCGCGGTGACATGCTCCGGAGGAACGCCGACCATGACGGTCATGGCGATGGCAAAACTCTGTTTCGACATCCTCATGGAATATGCTTTGCCCGCGATCGAGGCCGTGAAGGTTCACGCAGTGACCCCGGCGGTCGAGAAGGTGGTGGAGGCGACGACGCTTATGTCGGGAATCGGCTGGGAGTCCGGCGGCCTCACTACCGCCCACCAGATAGCGAACGCCCTGCCCGCGTTTCACGAGACCCACGCGTATCTGCACGGTGAGAAGGTCTCGTTCGGCCTTATGATCCAGTTGTGTCTCGACGACTCGCTCCCTGCGAAACTGATCGACAGCACCGCAGAGTTCCTCGCTCGCGCGGGGCTTCCCGTGACGCTGGGCGACATCGGCCTGGGCGGGATACCGGAGAAAAACCTGCGCGAGTTTGCGAGTGCGGCGACCGGAGAGGGGTCGTTCGTTCACAACCACAACTTCACCGTCGCCGGGGCGGATCTGTACGACGCCATAATCGCCGCCGACGCGCTCGGCAAAAAGGCCAAAGGCTGATAAATCGAGGGAGAGCGTTCACATTTAAAACTTTTCGACAATCTTTCCCCGGATCGTTGCAAGATTCGCGGCGATGGCCTATCATAATACAATATATTAATTTTTCGTAAAGGTTCCTGATTTATTTTTTGCCTCGGAATGCGGCAATTTCTGAAATGAGTGGTGTAAGTGGAGTTATTCGCCGAACTCGAACACATCGATAAGTCATTTTTCGGCGTCAAGGTTCTGGACGACGTCTCATTCAGCGTGAA
>JAISQC010000251.1 GCA_031274465.1 Synergistaceae bacterium
GAACGCCTCGATTTCGCGCGCGTCATCCAAGAGAAAGAGTGGCATATAAAAGCCTTGGACGCGGAGAGCGAATCCGGGATGATCAGGGCTCGGTCGCTCGACATCGAAGTGACAGAGCCAACTGAAAAGAGGAGCGGCCAAATGGTCGCGCGCTCCGGCGAATTTTCGCAGGACACATCCAAATTATGGCTGAAGGAGATCAGCGGCACGATTTTCCTGGATGGCAAAAGCATCGACATTGCCGCTCCAAGAGCTGATTACGACGTTTCCTCGGATGTCTGGTATTTCTCTGAGGGCCTGGCTATGAGCGACGACAGGGCATTTGTCTCGGGCAGGTCGGCTAAAATCGACGCGTCCGGGGTGTTGACCATGGGAAAAGGGGTGCTCGCGCATTGGATCGTCAAATGAGCTGGTATCGGGTATTTGTCGCCACATTGTCGCTTCTTGCGGCACTTTCCATACCAGCGTCGCTCAGGGGCGCGCACGCTGCGGAGCCGGACAGGGTGCACCTGGATGCGGACAAAGTATCGTTCGAGGAGTCTACGGGGATCGCCACCGCCGAGGGCAACGTCAGGATGACCGACAGCGAGATCAGCGCCACGGCCCCTTACCTCGAATATGACAGCGTCACTCAGCAGGTCACGGCGCTCTCGTCGGCCGATGGGATCGTAACTCTGGTATCGGAGGGCAAGCGCCTCAGCGGCGACCGGCTCGATTACAACCTGGCAACCCGCCGCGGCAAGATGACGCAGCCGAACGGAAAGGTGAACGTTTTTTACGTCAAGGGGCGCGAGATCGAAGTGATGCCGGCTTCGGATCTCCGCAAAAAGAACAAAAACGCCGAAAGCGACGAGATAGCGTCCGTCTGGAGGGGCGCTTCGATGTCCACGTGCGATTACCCTCACCCCCACTACAGGCTCGAGGCGAGAACAGTGACAGTGCTGCCGGGCAAGAGGATGATAATCAGGCGCCCGAAAGTCTATCTCGGAGACGCCCTCATCTTCTTTTATCCCTTCGACGTGTCCGTTCCGCTCAGGGAAGGGCGCAAAAAAAAGAAACACTCCATTTTGCCGAGGATCGCCTATGAGTCCGACAAAGGGGTAGGGCTTGGGATGTCCGGGGCGTTCGACTGGGGTACCGGAACCCTGGATGTCGACGCGATCGGATGGTCCAAGGGTCTATGGGAGGGCGAAGCTCTCATCACCCAGGAAATAGGCGAAAATCTGTCCGCATACGCCGGGGTGGACAGAAAATACGACGATGACTCGGCGTTGATCGATTGGCGCCCAAGATGGGGCCTTGATTACGAGCGAAACGGCTGGTCCGCGTCGGCTCGCTGGGTCGAGCGGGAGCTTCTCTCCATCGAAAAAAGCGCGGGCGTCGTCACTAAATACACTCTCTGGAGGAAACCCGAAATCAACATATCGAGCCCATGGTTCGACGACCCCGCAGTCGGCGGCCGTTTCAGGGTGTTTGGCTCTTGGGGCAGCTACGAAGACACGAGGAGCAGGGCCGGGGAGTGGTTCGGCAGATCCGGGGCCGGAGTTCAGATTGCCGGTGAGCCTGGCGGAAGCAAAAATTTCCAGCCCTTTTACAACGCTTATTATCTTCATTATTATTATGATGGAGATATCTACGGGCAGCAGATATTTGACGCGACCTTAGGCGTGAGATGGAGTCTCGGCGATTTCAATTTCTCGACCGCATACTTGAGGAGATGGGCGTGGGGCGCTTCCCCGATGAGCTGGGACAATTACGACCCTCGCGAGGATATCTATCAGGAGCTTAATTTTCGGTTGCCCACGGGATCGAAGGACGAGTGGTGGAATTTCGGCTTGCGGGCCTCATACAGCATCGACAACGAAAATATGACCGAGGTGATTTACAACGTAGGGTACGACCAGCACTGCCTCCTCTGGGAGGCCGTCTACAGGGATGACCTCCTTGCCGAGGACGATTGGTTCGGCCTTGCCCTCACCATAAAAGCGTTTCCCGGGAATAAGATAGGCTATTCCAACAACGAGTCGTATTTTAGGTGACGGCAGCGTCTGGCGAATGTGGGGCGGATTCGCCGCCCTTTTTAGCGCTGGGCGCTTATTTCGATTATCTTGAGGCGCCTTAAGCCTTTCGGCACCCGCACCGCCACTTCTTCGCCCGCCGACTTGCCTATGATGGCTTTCCCGACCGGGCTTGAAATCGATATTTTATTCTCCTTAAGGTCCGACTCCTCCGTTCCGACGAGCATGTAAGTATACGAAGCCTCGCTGTCCAAGTCCTGAATCACTATCGTCGTGCCAAGGTTCGCATGGCTTGTGTCTATATCGTCGAAATCGACTATTTTTGCCTTGTTCAGCTTGGACTCCAGCCTGCTGATGCGCCCTTCCAGCTTTTCCTGTTCCTCTTTTGCCGCGTGGTATTCCGCGTTTTCGCTCAAGTCCCCAAAGGCGCGGGCTTCCTCCAGTTTACGCGCGACTTCGAGCCTTCGGTCGGTGCGCAGCAGGGTGAGCTCGTTTTTCAGCTTGTCGTACCCGCTTCGGGTCATTATCTCCACGTCTGAATTGTTTTTGGGGCTTGCCATACAGATCACATCCAACCTATAAAAAGTAATGTCGCTTCGCTTTGATACAAAAGGTATTCTACCAGAAGCGCGAGTGGACGGCAATGATCGCGCGGAAAACCTAAAGTCAAAGGCCGGACCTTGAGGCTCTGCCTCAAACTCCGGAGGACTTGTCCCACGGCGGGTGCGGGTGGAACCCGCTGTCTTGAACTTGTATTATGGGCTAGTTTCATTTCGGCGCGAGCCAGATGAACGACACGTTGTCCCTGCAGCCCATTTCCCAAAGCGCCTCTTTCATCGCATCGGCCGACTCCGGGAACGGGCCGTTCAGGAAATCCCTGAGCTGCGGCGCCGCGAGCGTTTCCCACACGCCGTCGGAACAGATGAAATAGGAGTCGCCACGGACCCTTGAGATCGCCCTTGAAAACAGTTCCGGGACCTCGCCCTCCTTGCCGGTGACCGCGCTCGTCATTATGTTTTTCATGCTGTGGGCCCTCATGCCTTCCTCGTCTATCTCCCCGGCGTCGCAGAGCTCTTGTACGATGGAGTGGTCATGCGTTACTCGCTCCATTTCACCCAAAGAGAGGCGATATGTGCGGCAGTCGCCGCAGTTGAAGGCCATCGCGCCCGCGTCACGCAGCAAAATGCCCGCGACGGCTGCGCCCATTTCAGCTAGCTGCGGCGAGCTGCGGGCCTCGGACGCGATCGCTGAA
Source organism: Synergistaceae bacterium (assembly GCA_031274465.1). Classification (GTDB taxonomy): domain Bacteria; phylum Synergistota; class Synergistia; order Synergistales; family Synergistaceae; genus JAIRKI01. The sequence goes on from JAISQC010000251.1 coordinate 3,271, forward strand.
GCTGCGGATGCGAAAAGCCCGCGCAGGATTTCCCGGTCTCGGTCGGGGTTGAATTCGCCTCCGAAGAGCTTCTTTCCCGACGCGCCGGCAAGCGTGCGCGCAAGTATCCGGGCCGCCGCTTGGCCTCCGTTGTATCCGCCCATGCCGTCTACTACGGCGAACAGAGACGGGCTTTCTTTCGCCTCGGCAACATCGCAACGCGCCATGTCCCCCGCCCTCACCGTGCCCGCTATGCAGAGGGCGTCCTGGTTTTCGGTTCTGATTGCGCCCCTGTGGGTAAAAAAAGAAGCCCTCATTATAAAACTATCATTTCGCAGGCAATCGAAAGGGACACGGTATCCCCTTTTTTTATGGGGCATGGACGGCCGGGTTCGATGCGGCGTCCGTTGACCCATGTGCCGTTGGTCGAGCCGAGGTCCTCTATGGCCCACGCATCGTCCGTCAACGCCACGCGCGCATGCACGCGCGACACTGTGCGGTACGCTTCGAACGTCTCCAGCATTTCGCCGAGCCTCCCGATGGCATCCCCGCTTGCCACGGGGATCGCCCGTCCGTCCGATACGCGCTTGAACGTCAATACAGAGGGGCTGGGCGCGGTTTTTGCCTCCGCGTCGAGGGAGGGTTCGTCCGGGTCTGGGGGATTTTCGGTCCTCCCGGCTGGAAGCGGAGGCACTGACGAGAGGTTTGTCATGCACACGCGGCAAACGACCTCGGAGACGGGATTTGCCTCCCCGCACGCGGGGCAGAGCTTTACGAGTTCCATGCTGAGATCACGTCCTTCGGCTTCCGGGGGCATGTCAATCTATCTCCAGGTCCCATCCTTCGCTGGCTTTCGCCATGCCTCGGACGACGAGAGGCGCGTCGAAGCGCGTCCGTTCGCACAGTTTCCGCGACAACGGGTTCATGAACACGGTTTCCATGTTGCTGCCGATCCCCCTTCCTCCCATCGACAGGTCGGCGCAGACCGCCTCTTTGATTTTTCGAAGGGCGTCTTCCTCGAAATTCACCTTTATGCCGTAATCGTCGTCCAATCGGAACAGGACATTGCCCAGCATTCTGTCGAAGATTTTGAGCGCGGTGGCGTGTCTGATGAAGTCGAAGACCACGATGTTTTTCCCTATGCGGTTTAATATCTCGGGGCGATTTATCCTGTACTTGAAAAAATCGTCTATCGAGGCGCCTATGTTTAAAGCTATTTCATCGTAAGGCATTTCAGGCGTCACATGTGCGCGCTTGTCGCCCCCCGGGCTCTGCTCGAACATCCCGAGGTTGCTGGTGAACACTATCACGCTCTCGGAGAAATATACCGTCTCCCCCCGCCCGGAGGACAGGCGCCCGTCGTCTAGAATCTGGAGGAAGATGTCGAGTATCCTGGGGTGGGCTTTTTCGATTTCGTCGAAGAGCACCACGGAGAACGGGTTTTGCCTTATCGCGTTGGTCAGCTCGCCTCCGACGTCGTACCCGACGTAGCCGGGAGGGGCGCCGATCAGCCTCTGGTTTGCGTGCTCGTGGCTGAACTCGCTCATGTCGAAGCGGATGTAGTGGGTCGGGGAGCCGAAGATGAGCTCCGTTATCGCCTTTGCCAGCTCCGTCTTTCCGACCCCGGTGGGGCCAGCGAGGAACAGGATTCCCTTGGGCCGCTGGGAATATCGCGAAAACTGCGCCCCCGACATGTTGAAACGCGATCGTTTCAATATGTCGGACGCATGGCGCACTGCCATTTCCTGCCCCAGCACGCGGGAGTTCAAAAAATTTTCCGCCCCCGTGATCTTCTCCGGCTCGAGCTTTTCCCACATGTTTTCCTGGATGCCGAGCTTGTATCGCCTTATGGCGTCCCCTATCCTCGAAAAAGGTATCGCCTCGTGGCGGGCCATCTGGGCGATCGCGGCTATCTCGCCGGCAAGCAGTCCGGTGGTCTGGTCGCGGTATATGGCCAGGTTGGCGCTGCGCGAGTCCGAGTCAAGTTCGTGGTATCCGGAAATTTTCGGAGATACCGCCTCGATTATGCAATTTCTGATCTCGTTGTCCGGGCGTGGGACCGGAAGAGCGCGGATCCTGTGATTGAGCGCCGTGAACCACGGAGGGAGGTCGTTTTCCTTGTCCATTATCCAAAACACCGGGTTGAAGAGCGGTTTAGGCGACATCGGGTCGTCGTTTGGCGACACTCTGGGCTGGGACTCGATGGACAGCCTGTACATGCGGTAGAAAAAAGCGCATCTCTCGGATTCTTCGTACAGATCCTCGATGCGCGACGCGAAACGCAGGATGAGCGCCGCGTGCCCATCCGCGCACTCCGTCAGTTTCGAAGCCACATCTGCGGCTTTTTCAAGGGAGCAGGGCTGGGCGCCGTCGCGGTCATGCCGCTCGCCCGAGATGCGGCGGAACATCTCGCCGTCGCCCGACAGCAGGGAAAAACCGGCCATCGGCTCGAATTGCGCCATCAACGCATATCCCTTGCCGGCGAGCAGCTCTTTCAGGTAATCCGCCATTCCGAGAGTGGCCACCGTGCCCCCGAGCGAGGCGGGGTATACGTCGTTGACGTTCCCGTACAGCAAAAACTGAGATTTGATGGACAGGAAGCGTTCGATCTCGCGAGCCCATTTCGGCTTGTAATCAGAGCGAGGCGTCATATATCGGCGTCCTTCCGCTCAAGGAGCATCATGTCCCGAGCCGGGCCCTTGGCGCGGGATTTTTTCCTTTTGGGTTTTCGAGCCCCCGCCTTTTTGTCGGTTACCGCGAGCACTTCCGCTTCCCCCGGCTCCTTGCGCACGGAGACGTCGAGCGGCAGCCCGATTTCACTCATTTTTTCGAGGAAGCCGTCGAAGTCGCGGCACCATTTTTTGCCCGCCTCTCGGTCGGCCGCTTCCTGATCCGGGCCGCTCCGATTTTCCGCGCCTTCTCCTTCGGCCCGCACGAGCCTTGTGGCCACCGTGCCCCGCTTGTCGGTTTTGACCATGACCCTGTAGCCTTCGTACGGAGACTCAAGGTAGCGCACTGACCCCGGCGCGAGTGCCTCGGCAGCGGCGCGCGTCTCCGCGTGTTCGTCGGGCAAGATCTCGTATCCCAGTTCGGCTAGCGCGCGCTCTACTTTGCCGGCGAATATCGAGTCCGCGATCGATTCGGCGTTCTCGCTCACGAACTTCGCGATGTCCTCGTAGAGTTTCATGAAATCAGCCCGCTCGATGTATTTTCCGCCGCAAATCGTGTCGCACCGTGCAAGCAGCTTCTTTCCCGCCTCCGAGCCCGTGGCGGCGCCCGGTCCTGACAAATCCAGCTTCAGCTCCGTGAGTGTGTCCCTGAAAAATGACGTCGATGAGGCCCTTTCGCGCAGCGCCCCCCATTCAGCGCGAAACTGCCTGTGGAGGGAGGCGATTCGGCCGGGGAACTTGGTGGCGGGGCTGAGACCCTTCAATGCTTCGGAGACGCGCTCTCCCTCCGTTTCGTCGATGCCGGAGATCCTGTCAGCCCAGTCGCGGATTTCGAGGATCATCCTGTTGATTTCTTTTTTTTCATCCTCTATGCTGTTTTCAAAAAAAACGCTTTCGCTGACTCCTACGCGCGGCGCGTTTTTTTGCATTTCCGAAATCCTGTCGGATATTCCCTGCAATTCGGCCATTCGTTCCTCTTTTGGAAGGGAGCGCGCTCTTTCGAGTTCGTCCTCGAAGCCGTCGAGCTTGCCTGCTGCGGCGTCGTCCTGAAAGGCTCTGGCGGTTTCGATATGTTCGCGTATTGACTGAACTCGGGAGCGGAGCTGCGCCTCGTCGAGCTCGACCGCGCGAACCCTAAGTGACAGGGCGTTTAATTCCTCGAAAACGGGCTTCGCCGAATTTTCGCATCGCGCATCCCCGCCTAAGGCGCTCTTGAGTTCTTCGAGCTTTTCCCTCAGCTCGCCGTCGGGCTCGTATTCCGCCGCGTCAAGGCGCTTTAGGTTGCAGTCTATCTCGCGAATGATATTTTCGCGCGTTGCCTCGCCCTGCCGTCTGCGATCCGCGAACATCTGCGCCAGGCCTAGCCCGGCCATCACGCCGCCCGATAGGGCCAACACCTTTATAATGCTGTATGCGGAGATTACGCTTACTGCCACTACGCTCAAAGGGCCACCTCCCTTGATGATATTTTGCCGACCATGC
>JAISQC010000164.1 GCA_031274465.1 Synergistaceae bacterium
CCGGTATTTTTTGAAGTTGCCTGGACGCTCAAAGCTTGGGCGAAGTGGCCGAACGCCAAAATATTAGAGGCGCTGCAAGCGATGACCGCCATTCCTAACATGAAACTGATTGACAAGGACACAGTAGTAGCCGCCATTTTACTGGCCCAGGAAACCGGGCAGGAATTCGCCGATTCCTATATCGCTGCGACCGTACAGGAACGCGGCATTAAGCTAATGACGTTCAACCATAAACACTTTATGAAGCTGAAAACCCCTCTCTACACGCTCAACTTGTAGCACCTGGACTTGGATTTTGTCTACCTTAGCGACTGCCTCCCGAGGAAAATCACCGGCATGACCTACATCCTATATTTAAACCAAGTCCGCGTCATGCAGGCGTGCCGCTGCCTGAACGCGGGGATGCCGCTGAAGGAAGCCGCCTATGCTCGTGGTTTCAGGGGTGCACGCCACGTGGCAGTCGCCCAATCGGAGCGCGATAGCATGGGTTCCTCACATATCAAGCACGCCGAGCTTCCGCAGGAGCGTCTCCAGTGCCTGCGGCTCGCTTGCTAGCAGGATGTTGGCGTCCAGGGAGTCGGACTCGGCCTGGTTTTCCGGCATGACGTTGAGGTTCGATTTCGTCACTAGCGCTATGTCGCCATACTGACCGAACATCGCGCTGACTACGCTCAGGATGGAGGCAAGCATGTCGTGGGTTACGCTCGGGGTCGTTATCCCGCTCGTCACCCCCAGCAGACTGTTGACCGAGTTCAGAAACGAACCCAGCAATATGTTGCCTATCTCTCCGAGCGCGCTGTCGATCATGTCCTGCGGCATCGTGGACACGTCCATCTGCATTCCGAACTGCTTCGAGACCAGCATGCTCACCAGCTTGCTCACCGCGTCTTCTCTCACCAGCAGCATGAAGTTGAACGGCTCCTCGCTGTCGGACGCGGCGAACACAGCCGCGTAGCTCGAGTCGGGGTCGTCGTAGTAGCTGTCTAGCTCGTATATGGATACCAGCTCGGCTTTTGGAATGTCGATCTCGACGGGACACCCCAATAGCGCCGACAAGGCAGTAGCCGCGTTACCAGCCCCTATGTTGCCTATCTCCCTGATAGCGTCGAGGTGAATTTTATTCATCGAATTCAAATCAAGCATAATGATCGCCCCTCTCTTGCAATTTTTAGCTATTCTAGCACACTAAGAAGAGCTGCCGTGGGCAATTACATTAGTTTTTTTGCATGTTTCAAGCATAACGCAAACCTCAAATTCACGGACTCAGGGCAAAGGCGCTATCGCAAGTCAGTCCTGCGGGACGTCGGCCTTGGCAGCAGCGGCAGGCGGGAGCGCGGATTCGCCTTTTCCGTCGTCATCGTCAGAAAACCCGAGCAGCCTGTTGAACTCGGCCCCTTCCAGAACCTCCTTGTCCAAGAGGATCGCGGTTATGTCCTCTACCTTTGCGAAGTTCTCGGTCAATATCACGTGGACTTTCGCGAAGCACTCGTCGATTATCCGGCGCACCTCTTGGTCGATCGCGTAGGCTATCTCCTCGCTGTAGTTGCGGTCCTCCATTATATCCCGGCCCAAGAAGACCTCGTGGTGTTTTCTGCCGAGCGTCACCGGACCCAAGCGGTCGCTCATGCCAAGCTGGGTCACCATCTGGCGCGCGGTCTGGGTCGCCCTCTCCAAGTCGTTCTGGGCACCGCTCGTCACGTCGCCGAACTTTATCGTCTCGGTCACACGGCCGCCCAGCAGGACGCAGATCCTGTTCATCAGCTCCTGCTTCGAGATGAGGAACCTGTCCTCTTCCGGCACCTGAAGCGTGTAGCCGAGCGCCATGTGCCCCCTTGGGATTATGGAGATTTTATGCACCGGGTCCGAGCCCGGTATCATTCGGGCGACTATCGCGTGGCCCACCTCGTGGAAAGCAATTATCTCGCGCTCTTTCTTGCTTATGACGCGGCTTTTGCGCTCCGGGCCGGCCATAACTCTGTCGATGGCCTCCTCGAATTCGGGCATCCCAAGCGATTCCTTCGCCCAGCGCCCCGCCAGCAGGGCCGCCTCGTTCACGAGGTTCGCCAAGTCCGCTCCGACGAAGCCGGGCGTCCGCCTGGCTATGACATCGAGATCCACGTCCTCGCCGATCTTCTTGTCCTTGACGTGCACTTTCAATATGGCGAGGCGCCCGTTCACGTCCGGGCGGTCGACCACTATCTGCCGGTCGAAGCGCCCGGGGCGCAGCAGAGCGGGATCCAGGATGTCCGGCCTGTTGGTAGCGGCGATCAGGATTATCCCGCCGCCCACCTCGAAACCGTCCATCTCGACGAGCAGCTGGTTCAGCGTCTGCTCGCGCTCGTCGTGGCCTCCGCCCAAGCCGGCGCCGCGCTGGCGCCCCACCGCGTCGATCTCGTCTATGAACACTATGCAGGGCTGGTATCGCCGCGCCTGCTCGAACAGATCCCTCACGCGGGCCGCCCCGACGCCTACGAACATCTCGACGAAATCCGACCCGCTTATGCTGAAAAACGGGACATCGGCCTCCCCTGCCACAGCGCGCGAAAGGAGCGTCTTGCCCGTTCCGGGGGAGCCGAGCAGGAGGACCCCTCTTGGAACTTTAGCCCCAAGTTTGGCAAACCTGCCGGGATCGCGCAGGAATTCGACGACCTCCTCCAGCTCCTCTTTCGACTCGTCGCACCCTGCCACGTCGTCAAACGTGACTTTGGGGCGGTTGTCGAGGAAGAGCTTGGCCTTGCTCTTCGAGAAATTCATGACCTTGCTGCCGCCGCCCTGCATGTTGTAGAGGATGAATATCCACGCCCCTATCATGAGAAGGGTCGGGAACAGCGACGCCATCAGGCTCGACCACCACGGAGTTTTCTGCGGCGGCAGAACCTCGACGTTGACCCCCTTGTCGGCGAGGCGCGCCGCAAGGTCCCCCACGCCGACGGCGTAGGAGCGGAACTCCCTGTGGTCTGAGTCCGCGAACATGCCTCTTATCACGCCCTCGTCGATGATGACTTTTGCCAGCCTCCCCCTATCAGCGGCCGAGAGCAGCTCGCTGTAGGTTATGACGTCCTCTTCCTTCTGATTCTGCGTCGGCGATAAGAACATGTTCACTATGCTGACCGCCAGCACTATCAGCACCAGGTATATTCCAAGGTTCTTTGCGAGCTTGCCCAAATGCGCTATCCTCCTCGTTTACTGCCTAAAGCCAAACCGGCATGAACAGTTCGGTCACCCTTTGTCCGTAACGCGCCAGATATCCGGCAGGTGCCTCCATTTTCCGGCGTAGTCCAAACCATAGCCGACCACAAATTCGTCCGGGATCGTGAAGCCCTTGTAGTCTATCACGACATCGGCTTTTTTTCGCTCCGGCTTTTCCAGCAGCACGCATATTTTGAAATTTTTCGGCCTTCGGGCCGTAAACATCTCCGTCAGGTAAGAGAGCGTCAACCCCGTGTCCATTATATCCTCGACGAGGATTATGTTTTTGTCTTCGGCGTAAACATCCATGTCTTTGATTATTTTTACCACCCCGCTGGACGTCGAGGAATTGCCATACGACGAGACGGCGATGAAATCCATGCGGACGTCCACTGACGGGCCTATCTCCCTGGCGAGGTCGGACATGAATATCACCGCGCCCTTGAGGACCCCAGTCATTATCACCTCGCGCCCCCGGAACTCGCGCTCTATCTCGGAAGCCAGCTCCGACACCCGAACGCGTATAGCGTCTTTCGAGATCGTGACGCGGTCGAGCCTGTAATTGTCGGCTGTATCGTTCAAAGCGTTTTCTCCTCTCCCAAACGGTTTGGCGTGCGAGCGAAAACCTTGGCTATGATAACATAATCCCCCCCGCTGCGCGCAACGGAACGCGCCCCGGGCAGCCAAACTTCGCGCGAATTTTCGCATTCCAGCGAGACGACCGGCGTGTTGTACGAACTCCACCACGGGATTTCAAATTTCACGGAACCGATGCCTTTAGCGAAGGCATCGGCAGATGATACCACCGCCTTGCAGAAAGGGGCGTCGGACGGAAATTCGGCGCTCCAGACCCCAATCCCCCGGCGGAGTGGCGCGCCCTCTGCCATCTCGAATGCGACGTCCCAAAAACCCCACGCGACGCCAGACCGCTTCCCGCATTCGACCGCCGCTTCGGCGGTATCCGGGGATTTGAGGCAATCGCGGCTCAGCCATCCGATCATCCGGCCGCCAAGGCACACCTCGACGTCGCCCGCCCATTGAAAGCGGCGCCTGCCGGTTTTTCCCATAAGGCCGCACAGCTCGCCCATCCTCTTCCTGTCGAGGGCGGGAAGCGACAAAGCCCTGCCCTGCTCGCGCAGCGCCAGGGCCAGATGGGTTTTGGGAATCCGGCTCGCGGCGCGCGCGTCCCACGCGGCGAGCGCAAACGGATGGGTTCGCGAAACGAGGCGGACGAAGCCGCGCGCCTCGTCGGACAGCATCGACGAAACCCGCCCGCACTCGTCTGCCAGGCCCAGCAGGGATCGGTCCGCGGCCTCGTTTATGTTCGATCTCGCCCACGGAAGAAGCTGGTTGCGTATCCTGTTTCTGACATAATCGTTGCGGGCGTTGGTCTCGTCCTCCCGCCAGGGAATGCCTTCCGCGCGCAGGAAATCGCGCAGCTCGCCGCGCGCGCAGTTTATCAGGGGGCGCACGATGCTGCCGCGCGCGCCGGATATGCCGGACAGCCCGGCTATGCCGCTCCCCCTGAACGCGTGATGGACTACGGTCTCGACGACATCCTCAGCGTTGTGCGCCGTGGCTATGAAGGGAATGCCCTCGCGCGCGCATATCTCGGAAAAAAATCCATACCGCGCCCGGCGCCCCGCCATCTCGGCGGACTCCCCCCGCTCCTTCTCCTTCATCACGTCGGCGTGCCTCACGAAGCACTCGACTCCGGCGCTCCGGCAGAAATTTTCGACGAATTTGGCGTCTTCCAGAGAGGGCGCCCCTCTCAGCCCGTGCTCGAGATGGGCGGCGACTATCCTGCCGCGCCATGCCGCGCGCAACAGGCATAGCAAGGCCATCGAGTCGCCTCCGCCGGAGAGGGCCACCAGCATGGAGTGCGCGCCCCACCAGCCTTGGCTCTCGCCGGCTGTGGCTATTTTTTTGCAAAGGCTGTCTTGAAGGGAGGGAGGCATGCGAGGGTTTTTGCGGAATAGGCGTCAGTGTATGGCTTTGGCCTGGTCGAAATTATCGGGATCCCATATGACGGACTTGTTTTTCCCCGTACCCTTCGCCTCGTAAAGAGCCCTGTCGGCCAAGTTGAACAGTTCCTCGCCGTCGGTCGTGTGGCACGGGAAAAAGCTGATGCCGCAGCTCGCGCCGATTTTGACCTTCTCTGTCCCGATGTCCAGCGGCTTTGACAGGGCGGCAAATATCCGCGACGTCGTAAGGTCCGCCACTTTTTGCTCCTGCCCCTGCGGGCTGGACAGCAGCATCACGAATTCGTCTCCGCCGAATCGCGCCAAGGTGTCGCTTTCGCGCAGATACTGGCGCATCACCTCGGAGACCGCTACCAACAGCCTGTCCCCCGCGAGGTGCCCGAAGGTGTCGTTCACCCATTTGAAGCCGTCCAGATCCCACAGTATCAGCACGAGCGACGTCGAATTGCGCCTCGCGACCACGATGTTCTGGAGGAAGCGGTCGTTGTACAGATACCTGTTGGGAAGATTGGTAAGCTGGTCGTGAGTCGCCTGCCTTCTTATCTCGTCCTCGCGCTCGCGGGTCTCCTGTATGTCCTCGCAAGTCCCGACGAACCTGCACGGGATGCCCTCGCTGTTCGGGATGACCATGTGATGGAGGCCGATCCAGCGGTACTTGCCGTCTCCGCCCATGACCCTGAATTCGGTGTACTGCTTCCCGCTGGACACCGAAGATTTGTTGTTCGCGCAATTGACGATCTGCACCCATCTGGCGAGGTCGTCGGGGTAGATGAGCTCCCCCCACGTAACCGGGTCGAAGTCGATGTCCTCCCATACCACGGGCCGCCTGAATATCTCCCACAGGCGGGGCGAAAAAAACGCCTTCTTGGCCATCAGGTCGATATCCCATACCCCATCCTGGCTGCAGGTGATGGCGAGTTGCCACCTCTCCTCGCTCAGGTAGAGCTCCTTGGTGAGCTTGAGCAGCCTGTCCTCGCTGTCCTTCAGGGATTTCAGCGCATCGCGCAGCTCCCTGGACATCTTGTTGAAGGAATCCGAAAAATCTCCCATAAAATCTATGTGCTGCTCGTAATCCCCGGCGGCGAGGCGATTGGCGAACCATGTGAGGTGGCGGAGGTTGGATTGCAGCTCCTTCAGACACCCTGCCAGAAACCCCTTATGCCCCACGGCGCCGCCGATGTCCCCTCGGGCGAAGCGATACGCCGCTTCGCGCAGCGCAGCGATGTATTCCATAATTTCCATGAAGCTGTCGTTCGCGAGCAGCTTTTCGGGCACATCGGGAACGCGCACGGACATAAGCGCGGCTTTTACGAAATTCAATGCCGACTGTTCGTCGGAGCCGATGTCTTTTTGCGCCGGGGGCGTTTTCTTATTGGCTTCCATCCCGTCAACCCGCACCTGCCGAGCGCCTGCCCATCAGTCCGCGATTTCCACGGCGAAACGGCAGGTCCGGTCGCCCGTACACCAGCAATCCACTTCCCTGACGTTGTAGCGTTTGCCCGTGAACGACTCCATCATCCCGGAGATGAAGCCTTCGTCGAATTTGCAGACTTGGGACCCCGTTTCGGGAAGCCCAGAGCAATCGAGGTCTTCCCCGACGGTCATCACGATCTTACGGGCGTCATCGTCGGCTTCCTCTATTTTGAGGATGCCCATGCCGTACTCGCGCATGGCGTCCCGAGCGAGCTTTATAAACCCTCCGAAAGTTTTGGCGTCGGACAGGAAGTGCGCGTAAAATTCCCTGCCGGCGATCATGCCGGCCTCGTGAAAGACGTCGTCCGCCGCGTCGCCGTCATAACGCGCCTCTATAGCGTCGCGCAAGGTGAACTGCATCAGCCTGTATATCTCAACCCGCGCGCTGTTTCCGAGATTAGGCCTGCCAACCGACGGATCGCCCAACAGGCTCCAATCGAATTTATACTTTCTTTCTTTGTCCAATGACGCACACCTCTCTATACTATTCTCCGCACCGACGGGATGGATTTCTATCGCGAATCGCTTATTTGGGCGAAAAAGACGCGGAGATTTTCAAAAACTGCGACAGATACGAATCGGCGTCCCTGACCGCGATCCCGCTGAATATGAAGACCTTGCCCTGATCTTCGTCGAACAGCACCGCCTGGTAGCCCTTTCCTTTGGTCGCCCTCTGGACGGACGCGCCGCTCGCGGTCCGAGTCCTCCTCATGGCCCCGTCGAACTCGGCGACGGTCTCGATTCCCGGCAAACCGCCGTAATTGACGTTCCGGCGGGACACGACGGAGTGCTCGTACCCGGACATGAACTTGCTCATCGCGGAGTCGGCGTAGGCGTCCCAGTTGCCGCGCATCACGCCCTCATTGGACACGGTGCTGGTGTAAAGGGCGGTCTCCAGCGCATTGCCGACTGGCTGCCCGTTCAGGGTAAAATACCTCGTCGAGCCCACCTCGTCCGCGAATTTAAGCGATGTGCCGTTTGCCGAAAGCGAGTAATTTCCAGAGACGCTGCTGACCGCAGACTGGTTGAAAATACAGCTGAGAAGCGAGTTTCTGCACAGCGTTTCAATTGATTTGTCCGCTTTTGGGTACAGGGCAACGATGTGGGTCGAAAACCTGTCGCCGCCCGTCACCAACAGCAATGCCCCGATATCGCCGTTCGAAGCCGAAACTCCGGTTACGAGCGTCCCGGCAATCGAATTCAGTGTCACGGGGCTTTTGTCGGAGAACTTTATCCCGAGCGCCTCCACCCCCTCGGGCGTCAACATGCTTTCAGCCTCCTTGTACGAGACCCCGTTGCTCTCCGTGATCCGTATCCTCACCTCGAGGTCCGGCATTTCAAAGCCGGTGAAAGACGATGACTGAACCGCCCCCTTTGGGGGGACCAAAGAGACGTGGGTTCCCGCAATCGAGACGTGGGAAGCAGTCAGAACGTTGTTTCTGTGTATCGGCGCCCCCGCGTGCGATGCCGCGGCGCCGAAAACCCCACATGCCAACATGAGCGTGGCAAGCAATTTCCTCATCGTTTCAAAACCTCGCCTTTCCATTAAAAGATTTAATCGGCCTCCAAAACCACGTCTTTTGACGCCGCCGCAGACACGCCCGAACCCTCAGCAGACGCGCCGCCAAGGGAGGCGCCGTCGGACGGTGCCGAAGCTCCGTCCTCAGGGATGCGCGCGTCATCGCTTTTTATCCCGATGCCAGAGCCAGGGGGGACGGCGTCAGAAGAGGCCGAATCTCCGGACGCCGCCTCGCCCGGGGACTTGACGTCCGCCGAAGCGCCGCCCGGAATGTCGGCGGATCTCGGGCCAAGGGCCCCGGAAGCAGGGTCTGATTGGACGGCGCGTTTGAAAAACACGCTCTTCAGCATGGCCTCCAAGTCGCTTGCCGCCTCCGAATCGCCGCTGACGAACGCCGCGTTCGCCACGACCGTATGCGGGCCGTTTTCAGCTATCAGTATCCACTTGCCCCAACTCGTCTCGCCATCGGGATGCAGGACTTTGAAGAGCATCGCGCGCGCCCCGTTGACGGCGAATTCCCCCCGCGATTTGAACTCCATCCCGCTGGAGGAGAAGAATTCCGCGGTGAAGCCGGCGGCGATCTCGTCGAAGGGTCCCTCTATGTTTTCGACTACGACGCTTATCCTTCGCTTGCCCGATTCGAACCCGCTTAAATCCGGGCTGGCCGCGAGGCCGGGCGCCGGGGCGAAATAAACGTTGGTTCCGGGCACGCCCACATGAGCAGGGGTGAGGGAGTTCGAAATGCGCAATATTTCAGCGCCCAAGCACGACGCCGCAAAAGACGCGAGGATCGCCGCAACCGCCGCAGAGCTCAAAAAAACGCGTCTTACTCGATTCAAAGGGAGGAACCCTCTTGCCCATGCCGTGGGCAAAGCAAACCTATTCAGCTTCAACATCTCCTTAAATAGTGATAACGACCGCCCGCGCGCCGCATGTTTTCAAGGCGACTCTCCTTGAATTATATCACGTGCTAATCCCGATTCCGAACAAATCGCCAGGATGGATAAAAACGACTAAAAATTAGCTTAGGCGGCAATTTTCATAATTTTTGCTTTGTATTGTATCATTTTTCAGGCATAGCTTGCGCGCCGCCTCAATCTCATGTAGAATTCAAGGACAGACTGTACCTGCATTGTAGCGTGTCATTAGGGAGGAGGACGCTTAGTGGAGAACGTATTTGCACAGGAAAACCCTCACAACACTTTCACATGGGAGAACCTCGGGGACATCAAAGAAGGAAGGGGGGACCTCGGAGAAGATATGCCGGTTCTGGTATACCGTCTGATGCAGTATACCATGCTGGACGTTCTTACCAAAGCTTACGGTTCCGATAGGGCGAACGAACACTTTCGCGACGCCGGTTTTCTGGCTGGCACTGAATTTGCCAGAAACACGCTCGACTTGAGCGCGGATTTCGACACGTTCGTCGCAAACCTGCAAAAAGTCCTTCAGGAGCTCAAGATCGGCATCCTTCGGATGGAGGCATTCGACTCGGCTACCGGGAACATGGTGCTCACGGTGGGGCAGGATCTGGATTGCAGCGGATTGCCCGTGACGAACGAGACGGTCTGTTTCTACGACGAAGGATTCATCTCCGGCATCCTAGAGGCGTTTACCGGCAGAAAGTACGACGTGCGCGAGGTCGACTGCTGGGCAAACGGGGACAGGGTGTGCCGTTTCAACGGCATAGCGATCGACTGACGGCGGGGCAAACGCAATAACCTCGATGGCTGCGGTACCACAGGACCAACAGGATGCGCCACAAGAGCCGGCGGAAAAGGTGCTGTTCAATTATGTGCGCGACCTGATATACAATCCGTCCCACGCAAGCCTCGACCTGGACAGACTGCCAGAGAACTTCAAAACCTTCGGAAAGGGGCTGCTATATCTGGGCGAATGCCTCATGGAGGCAATGGCGATGGCAAAGTCTCTCTCAAAGGGAGACCTGAACTGCAAAACGCCCTCGCGCGGCAACGAAATAGCCGCCCCTCTGAAGGCTCTTCACGCCACTCTCAAACACCTGACATGGCAGACCCAGCAGGTCGCCAAGGGCGACTACAAGCAGAGGGTCAGCTTCATGGGGGAATTCGCCGACTCCTTCAACGAGATGATAGAGCAGCTCGACCAGCGGCGGGACGCTCTGCTGCAGGAGATAGCGGGCAACATACGAAAATCGGAGGCGCTGGCGCAAAACAACAGCCTGCTCGAAGCCATCACCGCGAACATCACGCAGTGGATAGTGGTGGTGGACAGGGAGTCCAACGAGTGGCTCTACGCCAACCGCGACACCGGCGACGTGCTGGGCGACATCGACAGCGAGCCGCAGTTGCGCGAGTGGATAAGTGAGAACCTCGAAGAGGTGGAGGACATCCTGGGACAGTACGTGGTGGACTTGGAGCTGCCAAAACGCAACGGCATCCAATATTTTTCGGCGGCCATCCATCCATTGCAGTGGTACGATCACGCGGCGGTCGCTTTTGTGTTCACTGACGTCAGCTCCGCGAAAAGACGCCTCCACAAGCTCGAAAACGTCGCCTACTATGACCCGCTCACCAAGGCGTTCAACCGCCATTACGGGATGGAGACCCTCACCGAATGGCTCGGTCAGGGCAACTCCTTCGTCATATGCTTCGTCGATATGGACAACCTGAAATACGTCAACGACAAATTCGGGCACGCCGAAGGCGACAAGTACATCACGCTGGTGGTCGGCATATTGCGCCATTTCTCGCCGGACGCGATAATCTGCCGCCTCGGCGGGGACGAGTTCATGCTCCTTGCGGAAAACTGCAGCGCGCAGGATGCAGACGAACGCCTCGAAGAACTGCGCGACAGGCTGCTCACCTACAACGACGAACCCGATTGCGCCTACAACCACAGCATGAGCTACGGGACCGTGGAAGTCCTCGGGGACAACACGATGTCGGCAAGCGAGCTGCTGGGCATAGCGGACGAAAAAATGTACAAATACAAGCGCGCGCACAAAATGCAGCGCCAGGTCACCGTCCCGGAATTAACCGCTTCCGTCGCTCACATGCAGCCCCCATCGTAAGCCCTCGGAACGAGCGCGCTGTGCACGTGCCTGATCATCGTCGTGAAGTCGAACACCGGAAGCCCGGTCGCTATATGGACCGAGCGAGCGTACGGGGGCAGGTCGCTGCACTCCAGCACGATTGCCGCAACATCCGGGTTTTCCCGCGTCATCCTGTCTGCGACGCCCAAAATCTCCTCCTCGACCTTCGCCGAATCTAGCGTGCCAGACTCCTCCAGCACAGACGCCCTGAACTCGGGCTGATCCTCCATGCCGTAGACCGCAAGCGGCGTGTCCGAAGATATCCCCGCGTTTCGGAAGTGCTCGCCTGTGAGCGCGCCCGCGTTTGCCGATATAACTCCTATCTTAGCGCAGGGCCTCAACGCATGGCGTATAAAAGGGACCTGCATCAGGCTAGACAGGAACACCGGCACGCCCACGGCGGCCGCCACCTGAGGCTGGAAGAGGGCCATGAAGCCGCACGCGCCGGTTATGGCGCGCACCCCCTCGGCCTCCAGCTCCATGGCGCCCTGTATGAATGGCGCGAGCAGCGCGGGATCGCGCGAGTTCAGCAGCCTGTCTATGGACGAGCCCTTCACTTCCTTGTAGCGCACCGGGAAATCGTAAGTCGTGGCGTTCCCGACGTTGCCGGGGATGCAGGGGTAAGCCGCGTCCAGTATGAGTATGCCTATCGGCACGCCGTCCCACGAGCGGGACTTGCTCCTTATCCTGTAGACTGTCATCTCACGCCCCCTATATGAACGCCGGCTCCATGAATAGGTCGCCCTCCTCGAATCTGCCGAGGCGGAAGCTATGGATGTCCACGAAAGTCTTCTCGCCGAAAAACATCTCCTTGGCGAGCCGCCCCCCGCTAGGGCCGAACTGCAGGCCGTGCCCGCTCCAGCCGCAGTTCACCCAGAGCCCTTCCACCGGCGTCCAATCGATGACGGCCTGATGGTCCGGCGTGACGTCGTAGGGACCGGACCACTGATGCGCCACGCGCGTCCCCTTCAACACCGGTATGCGCTGGAGCACGCTCTTCGTGACTCCCTCCAGGAATTTGGCGCTGTTGCCCGATTCGGCGGTCTTAGGCTCGTCCGGGTCGTCGCGCCCGAAGAAGAAAGTCCCGTTGGGAAGCTGCTTGAAGTACGCCCCGTCGTCCAGGCACAGGGTCATCGGGCAGTTGAACGGCTCGACGGCCTCCGTCACGAGCAGGTTGTGCCGTTCCGGCGTCACCGGGAGGCAGACCCCGACGGTGGCGGCAAGCTTCGTTGACCACGGGCCAGCCGTGAGCAGCACCCTCGGGGCGCTCCACTCCTCCCCCGCAGCCTCGACGCCCCTGATCTTTCCCCCGGAAGAGAGGAGCCTTTGGACCGGCGAGTACGTCTTTATCCTTGCGCCGAGCTTTTCGGCCGCCCTGCCATAGGCCATGGTCAGCGTGTGCGGGTTTATGTGCCCGTCGCGCGAGCAGTACGCCGCGCCTATCATGCGTTCGACGCCGAGATATGGCCAGCGGCGCTTGATCTCCTGAGGGCTCAGTATCTCGGACGGAATTTCGAGGCCGCGCTGAAGCTCCACGTTCTTCTTTAGCTGATCCATGCTGCCCTCCGTGTAGGCCACCCACAGATAGCCCCACTGGGCGAACTCGAGGTCGAACTCCCCGCCGAGGTCCTCCTGCAGCGTCGGGAAGCACTGGAGGTTGTATTTCGCGAGGCGGCAGTTGACTTCGGTGCCGAAGTGCTGGCGAAGCCCTGCGGCGGAACGCCCCGAGCCGCCGGACGACAGGTATTCCCTCTCGAACAGGATGACGCTTACCCCCGCGCTTGCCAGGCTGTACGCCGCCGCCGCCCCATGCACTCCGCCCCCGACTATGATCGCGTCTGCGGCACGTTTCTCGCTCATTTCGGCGCATCCTCTCCGCCATATGCGAGAAGCCCGATCTTTATCGGCTTGACCGGCGGCCGGACCGTCCCGGGATCGATCGCCTCCAGCGGCTCGCCGGTCGCCCTCGAAAGCTCGCGCAGGACGATATCGCGGCAGCCCCGCCCCTGGCATGGGCCCATCCCCACGCGCAGTATCCGCTTCAGTTCGTCGAAATGGCAGTAGCCCCTGCCGATCCACGCGCGAATCTCGTCGAGAGTTACCTCCTCGCAGCGGCAGACCACTACGTCGTCTGTGTCCATGACTCACACCACCCTTATCGCTCTTATGTCGCCAACTTTGTCTTCGGGCACCGCGACGTGCACTACCATCGTGCGGTCCCTGTGCGGCTCGGCGACAGCCTTTACCTCGCCGTCGCATACGACCTCGCCCGTCCGGCCGAGGCATTTGACGACCCCTCCCCTCTCGGGCAGGGGCAGCATCTCGTAGGGCAGCTTCATCAAAGCCGTCCCGTCGCCGCACGCGATGTCGATCACGAAGCAGGCGAGCCCGGGGCACTTCGCCACGCACAGCGCGCATCCGGTGCATTTTGCGTAATCGACCGCCGGGACGTCGTTGATGTCCTCAAATTTGACGATGGCGCCCGTCGGGCAGGACGTGTGGCACGGGTTGCACGGTATCCGCTGCGGGCACTCCACGACCACCAGGCCGCCCTTGCGCTTTCTCCACAGCTCTTTCGGAGGCCTCGACACGCCGGGACGCACTTCACTCAGCACCCCGCTTTCGAATGACGCGATGTCTTTCATACCGCCTCCCCCTCCCATCCCGCGACAGTGACCGCCGCGACCCCGGCGCGTATTTTTTCGCCGGTTTCGCCCGCCCTGAGGTTTCCAAGTCGCTCCCAAAAACCGTCCAGCTTCTTAGCGCCGGCTTTCAGCCCAAGGGATTCTGCGGCGCAGACGCCGGCTATCCGCCCCTCTATCATGGCGGCGCTCGCCTCCTCTATGCCGCTCACGTCCCCAGCCATCCAGACGTTTTCGTTCGAAGTCCTCATAAGGGCGTCCCTCAGCGGCACGTGCCCGCAGAGGGCGGGCACGTATTTCATCCTGCACCCGGCCTGCCAGAGCAACTCGCTCGTCGGCGTCAGGCCGACCGCCAGGCAGATCGTGTCGCACTCGATTTCCTCAGGCGCCCCGACTTGGTTGAATTTTTCGTCGAGCTCTATGATCTCGGCGCCTGTGACGGCCTCGCCCCCCAGCGCCCTTTTTATGGAGTGCCTCAGCAGTATGGGAACCCCGAGGCGCCGCGCCTTGGCGGCGTGAACCCAGTAGCCCCCCACTCGCGGCGCCGCCTCCAATATGGCCGCGACCTCGACGCCTGCCTGCAGCAGTTGGTAGCTGACTATGAGGCCGATGTTGCCGGCCCCGATCATCAGGACCCTCTTGCCCGGGACCACCCCATAGACGTTCATCAGGGTCTGCACCGCTCCGGCGCCGTAAACCCCGGGGATGTCGTTGTTGGGGAACGGGATCAGCCTCTCCTGCGCGCCCGACGCCACGATCATCCTTTTCGGGATGATGCGGAAATACTCCTCCTCGCCCGTCATGGCGGTGACCACGCCCTCATCGCCGTAGTACCCGCAGACGGTCGTGCCCAGCAAAATTTGGACCCGATCCCCGTGCCGGGCTATTTCGTCCTTCAGGATTTTCGCTATCTCAAAGCCCCTGGTTCCGGCGTACTCGTCCCTGCTACCGAAAAATTTGTGGGACTGCTTGACGAGCTGGCCCCCCAAATGCAGTCCGGCTTCGGCCACGACAACCCCAGCGCCGGCGGCGGCGGCCTCGGCGGCGGCGCTCAGCCCGGCGGGCCCTCCGCCCACCACGAGGACATCAGCGGCAATCTCCCTCATGATCAGGCCACCTCGCCCCCAGGCAGGGGGATATGCCCACGCCCCTCCTGCGTCTCCACCCTCATGCCCTTCGCAAGCGGCGTGACGCACGTGCGGACGTTCGGCACACCGTCCACCACCATGAAGCACGAGCTGCACTTCCCTATGGCGCAGAAGAAACCCCTCGGCCTGCCCATGAGCGGGGTATGCCTGTAAACCTTGACGCCGTTCGCGTGAAGCGCGGCCGCTATAGGCTCTCCCTCGAAGCCCTCCATGGCCCTGCCGTCGAGGCTGAACGAGACCTTCTCCCCTCGGGCGAATTCAAGCACCGGGTGCGGGCCGATCAGATCCAAGCCAACCACCACCCAGTCCGTACGTCACCATAAAGACCACCCCCGAATTATTCAGCAAAATTCAGTTCAAGACCCGAAAATATCGCTATGAAGCCTTGAGAATATGAGATAAATAAACTTTTGTCAATCGCCTATGCTTAAACCTCAAAACACAGGCAGAACCTTGAGGCTCTGCCTCAA
>JAISQC010000117.1 GCA_031274465.1 Synergistaceae bacterium
CCCCTTTTTTGTCACTGGTATATATAGAGGCTAATTTTTTTGAAGGGAGGCGGGTTATATGGCCCGTTTGGAACTTGTCGGATGCAGGATCGCGATTCAGATGAACGTGGGGCATCTCCCGAACGGCAGGGCGCGGCGGCGCACTATTGTTCTGCGCAACGTTCGCCCGGACGCTTCAGCGGACCAATTGGCGGCGGTGGTCCTGGCACTCGAAAAGGTGATCGCGCACCCGATAATCAGGGTGCGCGTCGTTAAAAAATATATTCTCGTCACGGACGGGGAAGAGGCGCGTCGTGCCGCGCCCAGCGCGTCTCTCAAACTCCCAGCGTGCGGCGGCGGGGCGCACTTGAAACCCTGTCCCTACTGCGGCGCTCCCTACGCCCTCGTAATATCAATTTCTTTCAACCGCAGGTTGAAAGAAATTGTAGCAAAGGGGGTCCGGGGGACTAGTCCCCCGGCGGGTGTGGGTGGAACCCACGCTCTTGAGCCTGCGGTTTTGCGCCTTCAAGTGATATTTGGCTCGACTATCAATTCACCGCGCGCGAAGCGCCGGTAATCGAGCATCGAAAAATCGATGTCGGGCTTTGCGCCGACGAGATGCTGCGCGAGCAGCTTCCCGGCTATGGGGCCAAGCATGAAGCCGTGCCCGGAATAACCGGTCGAGTGATAGAAATTTTTCACGTCGGTCTCGCCTATTATGGGGCTTCCGTCGGGAGTCATGTCATACAGCCCGCACCAATGGCGCACGGCCCGGATGCCTTTAGTGGCCGGCAGCACCTTGCTGAGGACGGCGCTCATATGGGTCAGAAACTGAGAGGTCACATTCAGGGAGAAGCTCCTTGGGTGCCCCTTGGGGCTTGCGCCGCAGATTATCGAGCCATGCGGTCGCTGCTGGATGTAATAGTTGCCGGAAAAGCTCATGAGCATCGGAGGGCACACTCCGGGTTCGATTGGCTCGGTTATCATGATCTCGTGGGGCTCGGCCCAGTTCGGAAGATCGATGCCCGCCATTTTAGCGACATCCTGGGCGCGCGCGCCGGCGCAATTTATCACCGCGTCGGCGTCTATATGGCCGCGCGACGTGTCCACACCAACGGCTTTGCCGCGCTTGACGGTGACGCCAGTCGCCTCGGTCTTCCTGAAATACGAGACCCCAAGCCTGCGTGCCGCTTCGAGGTACGCGAACGTGGTCAGAAACGGGTCGGCGTGCCCGTCCCGCGCGTGGCACATGAAACCGGCCGCGTCCGACGCGTCCAGCGCCGGGCAAATTTCGCGGGCCTCGCGAAGGGATACGGCCCTGCTCTTTATCCCGAGGCTGTTTTGCAGCGCCATGCTTTTTTTAAGGTTCTCCAACTCTCTTTCAGTGTACGCCACAAGGAGATATCCGCCTTGGTTGAGGCCGGTCTGCATGCCCAGCTCGTCGTCGAGCTGCTCGAATATTTCGAGCGCGGCCATGCCGAGCCTGCAATTCATCTCGGTCCCCCACTGCGCGCGGATGCCAGCCCCGCACCTTCCTGTGGAGCCCTCGCACACCGTGCCCTTTTCGATGACGGCGACGTCCCTTCTGCCGAATTTCGCCAGATAGTACGCCGTAGCAATCCCCAAAATCCCGCCCCCGACGATCACGACGTCGGCTTTGTTTTTCCACTCCATTTACAAATCGGCCCCGATCCCCATCTCCACCGCTTTGTTGAAAATCTTGTGCGCGATTACTATGTCGAGCGTGGCAAAACCGACCGTCTTCATCAGGGTTATCTGCTCTTTTGACTTCCTGCCCTCCGACCTTCCCAGTATGAGATCGCCCAGCTCCCCGGCTATGTCCTCTTTCGCGAGCTTCCCATCTTTCATCGGGATCAGGATGTCGCCCGCTTCGGCCATTATCGCTTCCATGTTGTCCACGAAGATCCTGTCCGCCCGGCAGATTATGGCCTCGTCCAGCTCCCTCTTGTGCGGCTCGTAAGTCCCGACCCCGTTGACGTGCGCCCCGGCCTTCACCAGGCTCCCGTCGAACACTGGGTCTGAGGCGGTCGTCACCGAGGTTATGACGTCCGCGCCCTCTACAGCCGCGTCGGGCGACGGAGCTTCGGCAATGCGCGCCCCGAACCGCGACGCCATCGCGGAAACGCGCTCTATGAATGGGGCTATCCGGTCGCGCATCACATCGTAGACCCTGACCTCGCGAAGCTTCCTCACGTTGAGCATCGCTTCGAGCTGCGAGGCTGCCTGCCCGCCAGTTCCGAACAGCGCCCCGATCTCCGCGCCCTCGTTTGCCAGAAGCTCGGTTGCCAGCCCGGACACGGCGCCCGTCCTGAGCCTGGTGAGCTCTGTCCCGTCGATTAAGGCGTCAACGAGCCCGGTCTCGGGGTCGAGCAGGAGGACGGTGGCGCCTACCACGGGCAGGTTTTTTTCGGCGTTCCCCGGAAACGTGGAGACGATTTTTACCCCAACCCTGGGGAAAGAAGAGACGTATCCCGGCATGAAGGAGGAAATCCCCCTGCCCTCCACGTTGAAACTGGTCCTTACGGAAAGCTTTGCTTTGCCTTCCGCCTGTATGGCGAACGCCTCCCTGTTGGATTCTATGGCGTCGCGCATCGAAAACGCTTTCCTTATGTCCTCCGCGCCAATCATCAGCATGGCAGCTCGCCCCTTTGCTTTTCGCGTTCCCGCGCCTCCCGGAAGTCATCGCGTATCCTCGACCTGAGCGCTTCGTCGCGTATCACCCGAAGCCCCATGCGGGCGAGCGCCTTTGCGCCTTTCGCTAGGCATCTTCGCGTCTGCTCGCCTCCTGAGACGATCTGCGCGAACTCCCGCGTGTGGTGCACGATCTTGCGACCGTCCGCCACGTCGAACTCGCCCTGCAGCGTGGGGCAGCGCCAGCTGACGTTGCCCACGTCGCTCGATCCGTCCGGCTCGAGGTTGATTTTCACGGGGACTCCTAGCTCGCCCAGGATGCGGCCCATCTCGCCCTCAGCCGCCTCGTTTGGGAGCATGTTGTCGAAAGAGGCTTCCCGCGCCTGCCATGAGGCCTCGGTACCGGTCGCGAGTGCGGCGCCCCTGGCGCAGTTGAATATCTTTTCCATCTCGCCCGCCAGATACTCCTTCCACGGCGCCCTGAAGTAAAAGAGAGCCGACGCGGATTCTGGCACGATGTTGGGCGCCGCTCCGCCGTTTTTCACTATCCCGTGAATCTGCAAGCCGCTCCTGACGTGCTGTCTCAGCATGTCGAGCGCGTGAAAAAAAAGCTGAACGCCATTAAGGGCGTTCCTTCCCTCCCATGGGCTTGAGGACGCGTGCGCGGCCTTCCCCTTGAACTCGAATTCGTAGCAGCATACAGCAAGCGCCCTGTAAGCTGGGCTGGTATAGCCCGCGTTTATGTGGAACATCAGCGCGATATCGACGTCGTCGAATATGCCCGCGTCGGCCATGGCGACCTTTGCCCCGTCCGTCTCTTCCGCCGGAGTGCCGACTATGCGTATTTCAGCGCCACCGCGCCCGAGGTTTTTGGCAAGTGCCGTCCCGGCAAGGACCGACATCGCGCCGTGCAGGTTGTGCCCGCAGGCGTGCCCTATCTCGGGGAGGGCGTCGTATTCGACCAGAAAGTCTACGACCGGCCCGCCGCCGCCGAAGGCGCCCAGAAAAGCCGTGGGGATGCCAAGGTACGGATAGGTCACCTTAAAACCCGCCTCATCCAGCATCCCGGCAATCCTGGAGCTGGCCTTGCGCTCCTCGCCGCCGAGTTCCGGGTTTGCCGCCATCCAGTCGCTCAGCTCCCCATATTCCTCCAAGTGCCCGTCTATCCAGGAGTCTATGTCCCGTTCGATTTCCCGCATTCCGGTCATTACCTTCCCCCCTCAAATGCGCGCTTGCGCCGCCGCTCGCCTATTGGTAGCCGATCATCACGGCTATCACGACGAACGCCGCCTGCATTATAAACCAGATGCCGAACAGAGGGGCGATGAATTTATACCATTTGTCGATTGGTATCCTCATCATCGCGCACTCGGTGGCAACGGCTGTCGGCCAGAAGAGGTTTGAGAAGCCGTCGCCGAACTGATATGCGAGGACGGCTACCTGCCTCGAAAGGCCGAGGTTGTCCGCGAGAGGCGCCATCAGGGGCATCGTCGCGGCGGCCTGCCCGCTGCCAGACGGTATGAAGAAGTTGACCAGGTTCTGGACCACCAGCATCCCAAGGGCGGACACCACGTGGCTCACCCCGCCGACCAAGCCGCTGAGATAGTAAATGACCGAGTGTATTATATGCCCCTCGCCCATCACTATCGCGATGGACCTGGCAAGCCCCACCACGAACGCGCCAAACGCCATGTCGCCGCACGATTTTATGAAAGTATCTGCTATCTCCCCCAGGCCCAGCCTGCCGATCAGCCCTATGGACACCATCATGACGATGAAGAGGGCCGACATCTCGTTCAGATACCAGCCGAGCTTGAGCGTTCCCACCACCAGCATGACCACCCCGCCGGCAAAGACCAGGACTGCGAGCTTATGATGCCATTCGAACGGGAGCGCCATGAGCGCCTCGCGGCCCATCGCGTCGTCGGCGGCGAATTGCACTCCCTTGACCAGGCTGGCGTCCGGGTTTTTCTTGATCTTGCTGACGTAGCGCAGCAAGTACCAGATGGTCACCGCCAGATAGCAGACGAATATGGCGCAGCGGTAAAGTATCCCGGAGTTTATCGGGACCCCGGCGATCCCCTGCGCCACTCCCAGCGTGAAGGGATTTGTGGTGGCGGCCGCGAACCCCGTTCCGACGCCGAGCACCAGGACGGCGCCTCCCGTGAGGCCGTCATAGCCCATGGCTATCGCTATGGCAACGAAGGCTGGTATCAGGCCGTAAATTTCCTCCCACATCCCGTAAGTCGAGCCGCCGACTGCGCATATAACCAGTATGATGACGAAAAGTATTTTGTCGTTTTTCCCGAAAATCGCCAGCAGCCGACCGATCCCTCCATAGAAAGCGCCGATTTTTGAGAGCATCGCCACTGCCCCATACGCGAAAAATATCAGGAATATTATGTCAGCGCCGTCGATCATGCCCTCCGCTATCGCCATCACCATCCGAAACGGCCCGACCGGCGTCTGCTCGACGGGGTGGTACGTCCCCTGAATCGCCACCATGCGCCCCGTCGCTTCGTCCTCCGCCATGTCGTACTCCCCCGCCGGAATGATGTAAGTGGTTATCGTCACGAAAATCAGAACAAAGCAGAGGATCACGTAAGTATGGGGGTTCTTGAACAAATAGCCCTTCTTATCCGCATTTCCTGTCATCTTGAAACACCTCCTATAGATTTTTGAATGAGCTCAAAGAGTTCGTCTGACCGCAATAACCCCGCAATGGACGCCAAGTCTCCCGACAGTTCCCTGTCTAGCTCGATGAACTCCGCCTTTTTGCGCAGCTCTGAATGCAAAACCCCGGTAGCGGCACCAAGGCTGGCGTCCAGGCGCAAATCGACCGCCTGGGCTGCGTGGAGTGACTCGATAGCAAGGATCATGTAGGCGTTTTCGAGAATACGTTTCAGCTTCAATATAACGTAAGGAGCATTGCAGCCGTGATCCTCGCGATCCGACGCAAGAGGGTAGTAGTCGCATGATGCCGGGTTCGCGAGATGGCGAGTCTCCGCATCGACGCTGCTTGCAACCTTCTCGGCCACAGCTAGCCCGTGCATGTTCATCTCTCTCGCGCGATTTGAAAGCAGGAAATCCGGCAATCCGGTGAACGCGCGCGTGTTAAGCCGCGTCGTCCTGTACGCCGACATGCGGCTCACATGAGACATCGTGATCGCCAGGAATTCGTAACACTGCACCCACATGAGGGACTCGTAATTTCCTGTTGGGATTACCGTATTCTCATCGATCAGGATCCCAGGGTGGTCCTCGCTCGAAATGAGCTGTATGCCGAGCTGGCGTTCAGCGAATTCCAGCGCGTCTCGGAGCGCCCCGTGGATGTGCGTCGCGTTCCCATAAGATATCGTGTCGCGGAAAGTCGGATCGTCATCAGGCACCCGGGTGAAAAGGTAGCTGCCTTTAAGATAATTCGAGACGAGATCGATTGACCGCAAAGTTCCGGCAAACCGCCTTTCCCTAACGCCTCGTTTGTCGATGCCGAATGTGTTGCTGCAAAGCCCCTCCATGCTCAGCGCGTAAACTAGGTCGGCAATGTCGGCGAATCTGCGGAGGTCGCGCGTGAGGAGCGCAGCCATGCCGGTTGAAATCCCGTTCGTTGACACGAGCGAAAGCCCATCCTTGAGATCCGGCTCTATCGGAGCGAGTCCGGCTTCGCTCAGAGCCTTGCGCGCCGAAACTCTTTCTCCACGAACAATCACTTCGCCTTCGCCCAGCATCGCCAACCCTATGTGCGACATCATCGCGATGTCAGCGTCACCTACGGAACCCTGCGCGCGCACTATTGGATGGATTCCGAGGTTGAGAAAATCCGCAAATCGCCTGACAAGCACCGGTTGCATGCCCGACGTTCCGATGAGCAGGTTTGATAGGCGCACAGCCATTGCGGCCCGTATGGCCTCCTGAGGCAGCTCGTCCCCCACGGACAGGCAGTGCGCTCGGAGCATGTTCTTGTTGAACTCGCCCGACCTTGAGCGGTTTATGCTCTGCGTTTTATTTCCTCCGACTCCTGTTGTGAGGCCGTAAATCTTGCCGGATGTTTCATCGCCCTTCGCCAAGTTTCCGCAAGCGCCCGCGATCTGATTTCTCAAAACTGCGTGGCTTTTTTCTGCCTTGCCCCACGCTTCCGGAGCTATGCGCACTTTCGCCCCGTATCTTGCAATTTTGGCAACGGCGTCGACCGTCATGTTCTTTCCATCAAGGGTTATCTCATGCGCGGGGCATTCCTCAACCGCCATCCCCATGACCTCCCTTCGCAGCCATCATGTTGAGGATACAATATTTCAGTTTTATGAGGCATTATGTTCGATTTGTCAATACGTAACGCAAAACCTAAAATCGTAAACTTCAAGACCGTGGGTTCCACCCACACCCGCCAGGGAGCGGCGCTCCATGCCGGAGTTTGAGGCAGAACCTCAATGTCCTGCCTGTGTGGGCAAAAAAAGACGGTTTTTTATAGTTTGAACTTCTCCTCCCATTCGTCCTGCCTGAAACCCACGAGGACGAAATCGGGTCCGACCAGTATCGGGCGTTTCACCAGAAGCCCGTCCGACGCCAGCAGGGTTATCTGGTCCTCCTCGCTCATTTCGGGAAGGCGATCTTTTAGGCGCAGATTTTTGTACGAATTCCCGCTCGTGTTGAAGAAATTTTTCAGCGGGCGACCGCTCGCCTCGTGCCATTTTTTTATCTCGCCCGCGCTCGGGTTATCGGACTTTATGTCGCGGAACTCGTGCTCGATTCCCCTGCTTTCGAGCCACGCCCGGGCTTTCCGGCAGGTGCCGCATTTTGGGTAGCATACGAACAGCATCTTTAGCGACCGCCTTTCAAAAGCTTAAATTGACGCAATTATATCAAATGTGATTTATTTGGCTCAATGTGCTATTATTGCGCGGTCACAAATAAATAGTCAGGAGGAAGAGAAATGGCTGATGTGTTTAGCCTCGAGGTGGGGGGGAAACCCATCTCATTTGAAACAGGGCGCATGGCAAAACAGGCCGGCGCTTCCATAGTCGCTAGATGCGGCGACTCGATAGTGCTGGTGACTGCGGTTATGGCCGACACGGCGCGGGAAGGGCTCGATTTTTTCCCGCTGATGGTCGATTACGAGGAGCGGTTCTACTCTGCGGGCAAAATACCGGGCGGTTTCATAAAACGGGAGGGGCGGCCTTCGGAAAGCGCCATACTCTCGTCAAGGGTCGTGGACAGGTCGATACGCTCGCTTTTCCCGGAATACCTGCGCAATGACGTCCACGTAGTAGCCACCGTGCTGTCGGTCGATCAGGTGAATTCGCCGGGCATACTCGCGATAAACGCGGCTTCCGCCGCGCTCTGCATATCCAACATCCCGTGGGGCGGCCCGATAGGGGCGGTGCGGATCGGGTACATCGACGGAAAATTCGTAGTCAACCCGACGGAGCAGCAAATCCCCGGCAGCGAGCTCGATCTGGTGGTCGCCGGGCACCGGGGCGGGATCACGATGGTCGAGGCCGGTGCAAACGAAGTGAGCGAGGCTTTGCTCATCGACGCGCTGGAGCTTGCGCAGGGCGAGATAAACAAGATCGTGGACTTCATCCTCGAGATGAGGTCGAAGGTCGGACGCGAGAAAGCGGTCATGCCGGCGCCGGAGAAGATCCCCGAGATAGACGGCTGGGTCGAGGCGAACCTCGCGGACGAAATCCACAAGGCAGTACAGATACACGAAAAAGAAGGCCGGGCATCCGAGCTGAACGCGATATCCCGAAAAATCACCGAGAACTTCGCAAGCACTCACCCAGATTCGAAAAACTATATAGCAGCGCTCCTGGACGAACTGACCAAGCGCAGCGTGCGCCGTCTTATCCTAGACGAGCGCCGCCGGGCGGACGGGCGCGCGATGGACGAGATCAGGCCTATCACCTGCGAGGTGGGCATCCTGCCGCGCACCCACGGGTCGGCGCTATTCACCAGAGGCGAGACGCAATCCCTCGCAGTGACCACGCTCGGGATGGTCGGAACCGACGATCAGATGCTCGACGGGCTGAAATGGGATGAGCCGGCGAAGCGGTTCATCCTTCATTATAATTTCCCGCCGTACTCGGTAGGCGAGGTGCGCCCCATGCGCGGACCAGGGCGCCGGGAGATAGGGCACGGGGCTCTGGCGGAGCGCGCGCTCCGCGTCATGCTGCCCCGCGAGGAGGACTTCCCCTACGTCGTAAGGGTCGTGTCGGACATACTCGAATCGAACGGCTCCAGCTCCATGGCGAGCGTCTGCGGGGGGAGCCTCTCGATGATGGACGCCGGGGTGCCGGTCAAAAAAGCCGTAGCCGGGGTCGCGATGGGCCTCATAGCGGACGGCGGCAAATTCGGGATACTAACCGACATACAGGGGCTAGAGGACCATTTCGGCGACATGGACTTCAAGGTGGCCGGAACGAGGGACGGGGTGACCGCCCTTCAGATGGACAACAAGGCCGGCGGCATAACCAGGGCAATACTCGAACAGGCGCTGGCCCAGGCGCGCACTGGCAGGATGAGGATACTCGACATCATGGCCTCCACGATAGACCGCGCCAGGCCGGAGCTCTCGCCCAACGCCCCGCGCATCCTCACCATTTCGGTTGACCCTGAAAAAATCCGCGAGATCATAGGGCCGGGAGGAAAGACCATCCGCTCAATCGTGGCCGCCACCGGCGCCAAGATAGACGTGGAGGACGACGGCCGGGTGTTCATCTCCGCGATGGAGTCCTCTGCCGCAGAGGAAGCCCTCCGAATAATCAACGACCTCACCCGCGAGGTCAGGGCGGGCGAATTTTTCAAGGGCCGCGTGACCCGCATGATAAATTTCGGCGCGTTCGTCGAGGTGCTTCCCGGCAAGGAAGGGCTGCTGCACGTGAGCGAGATAAGCACGAACCACATTCCGAGGATAGAGGACGCCTTTGACGTCGGCGATGAGGTGTTGGTCGTAGTCAAAGAGATAGACGACATGAACCGCATCAACCTCTCGCGAAGGAGGGCCATCGAGCAGAGCGCTTCATACGAATCAGACCCGGACCTCGCCGCGCAGTTGGCGGTGGAACGCGAGCGCGACGCGAGATATGCCACGCTGCCGAAATCGGAAGGTGCGCCAAGGAGGGATTCGCGGCCGGGCGACCGGGACAGGGGAGACCGCCCGCGCGGCTCGTTCCACCGCTCGGACCGTGACAGGCCCGACAGGCGCCGCGACAACAATGGGCGGGAGCATTAAAATAAAAATAAAAAGGGATGCTGCAAGCCACGGCATCCCTTTGCCGTCCTACGCCACGCCCGGGTCGGCCGGAATGGACCTGAGGGCGGCGGAGCAAGCGGACATTCCACCCGGGGGCCGGGCCTCCGTGCGGACGGGCATATGCCTGGAAATCCCCCACGGATACGAAGGGCAGGTGCGCCCCCGAAGCGGCCTTGCCTCCCGTTTCGGCGTCACCCTTCTAAACTCCCCCGGAACCATAGACTCCGACTACAGGGGCGAGGTGCGCGTGATCCTAGTGAACCTTGGCGAAGAAACCTTCACCGCGCGACCCGGCGACAGGATCGCGCAGATCGTTTTCGCAAGCTGCGAGCGCGCCGAGCTTGAGGAAACGGACGAGCTGTCCGGCTCGGAGCGCGACTGCGGCGGGTTCGGAAGCACCGGCGTGAGCTAGGCGGAGCGGGCTTACGCCCCCAGCAGAGCTAGGGGATTGGTTTTATGAACTGCTAGGGAATCGTTCATCTAAACGATGAACGAATTAGATATGTAAACATAGGGCATATACAAAGGCCTGCAATTATTGCAAAGTATCTATTGTTTGAAAAAATTGTTTCACATAGGGAGGCATCTAAATTTTCCTGATCCACAAAATTTTGATTTTTGCCATGCTCAATTATTTTATTTAAGAACAGCGTCAAGTTAAAACAATCCCAGCCAAACGTGCATAAAAAGAACAATAAATGTATTACTATAATCGCGTGCAATGCATTATTAAGTTTGTTAAAATAAGAGACATAATTCATTTTAAAATAGTAATATGTTATTAACATTCCCATTACGGACACACCAACGAAATGAAGGCAAATAGACTCGGACATGTATTTTTCTATTTTGGATTTTATTTCACTAATTTTTATTAAATTTTGATTTACGGATAATTCTTTGCGATAAATCTCTGCATCTTTGCAAATAAAAAATGACCCTAAAATTGTTTGTGAAAATTGCGGAATATAATAAAAACAGAGCAAGAATAAAAATAGCTGCCTTAGTCCGCCGAAAGAACCATTAAAATAAATAATTGTAAACATGGTGACCGCTAATATTATGCTTACGCAAAATGTGGAACCGCTCTTTTTTGCATCGCGGAATAAAAAGTGATTTGACAAAAACCAAGCTTTCCCACAGAGAATCACTCTGACATCTCCAATGGCATAAAGAATAGAGATAGCGCATAAAACAATTGAAGCCATTAAATCAGAAGACCTTATCTCTAAAACATATTGAGTTATAAATTGAAATAAAAT
>JAISQC010000215.1 GCA_031274465.1 Synergistaceae bacterium
GGCACCGCTGCCGGCACGCCGAACGCTGCTGCCGGGACTGCCTCAACTGGAACTTGGGATATGAAGCCTTCGGTGTACACCGGCTCCAACACGGGATGGGCGAGCGCGAATTTCAGGCTTTTCAACACATTTGCCGCTATCGGGACCACCTTGTCGCCCGGCCGGATTACGGCGGGGTTTGTGGGCGGCACGAACCCGCACATGCTGAAATTGCCTGCGGCCTGTCGAACTTTCAGCACCCCTAGCGGTATCTTTTCCACGCTCAGCAACACCCCGCTTGCGTCATAAACGGGATTTCCCTCCGAATAAACGAGAAACAGCCCGCCGACGCGCGACCCCATCGACGTTCCGACGTCGATGGTGGCGGAATTGCCGTGAGACGAGACGACATACCCCTTGGCGTCGTCGGTCACCAGCCTTACCCACTCCGTAGCCGCCTCGGACATCGCGGCAAACGCGAACATCAGGCTCAACGTGCAAATTACGACGAATTTCTTCACTGCGCATTCCCCCTTCAAATTTTGATCGCTTATCCTTGCGTATCGGCATGGGCGCTTGGCCTGCATGTCGTTGATCCGATCGTTGCGCTTTGGCGACGCGGTATCACTCCCCTTTTTATGCAATTAGATGCGTTACAAGCATTCCGATAACACTAATTTTCATCATGCGATCATTATTAATAATTTAAATATGCTTCATCTATAATTTTGTTTTACATCATAATAGATGAATTATCATCATGATAATTTATCATATAATCAAGATGTTATTATGTCAATATCGATTAGTCGAAAAATTTTTTTTCATTACTATGTATAGATGTATATAAAATTTTTTTATTTGACGATTATCATACATTTGTGATATAATCATAATAGTCGTATCTCAATACATATTTATACTTGGACACATATACATTTTTTTTATTTTTCTGATATAATCAATGCGGACTTGCATCAATATTTATTTTCAGCCGATGGGAGATTTTCACATGCCGAGGGTTGCGCGGGGAAAAGACACAAATGACGGCAAGCTTGTCGGAATAACCGTCAGAATTCCGGAGAACATCAATCGGAAGTTCTCCGCCCTATTGGCATTGAATGGAGAGACTGCGAGCGGGATTTTTCGCGAATGTATCGATGATTATATAGATAGATATAAAGATATGATTAACGTAAAGTAATTATGCTTTATTGATGATATGATGACTTTATGGCGAAAACTCGCCAAGCGGGCGTCCGCGTGACGCCGCGAAAAGCTACATCTGCTTCGTAACGGCAAGTATGCTTTGAAATTTGTACGAGGAGAATTTGTCCATGTCGGAATAGGGGATGTAGACCGTGAAGCTCCACGTGTCGCCTGGCGCCATAGCCGTAGCGTTTTTGTCCGTGACGGCGGTGTACGGGTTCCCCTCTTTGTCGCAAAGGTCGAATGCCACACGCACAGCGTCATACGCGTGATCTCCGCCGTTTTTCACCGTGCCTGCTATGAAAAGCCCGCCTTCGTCGGAATCCATCCAGTGATCTTCCAAAATGAGGCCGATGTCGCGAGGCTCGGCTGCATCGTCGCCGTAGCCGCCCTCTGCGAAAACGGCGCCCCCAAAATCTGCCGACGACGCAGGTGCGGAGACACCTGCGACCCGATCGGCAAGCGGCGCGATATTTTCATCGCGGGCGGGAGAATAGCCGAAACCGGCTAAAAAACCGCAAAAAAAGCCGACCCCGAAAAAGATGCCCAGAATGGCCGCTTTCATGCGATTTTCAGCTATTCTTCCCCAGTCTCGCCATCCTCGTCGGTCTTGCCCATCCTGCCGGCTCTCCCCAGCACCCTCATGCTCGAAGCCTTTTGCAATTTTTTATATTCCTCCAGCTCCAGCGAGTATCCCACCTTGCCGCTTGCCGGAACGAAACCGGAGAGGGTGAAGCCGGTCACGTATCCCCCGCTGTTGCCGTAAAAGCTGAAATTCGAGGTGAAAGAAACTCCATGCGGCTTGGGGTTGACGATCAGTATGTTCATCACGCCTTCCTCGTTTATCGTGAGCCTCTCATACGTCAGGTCCGTCCCTGAAATCGCCCCGTTCGGCCTGTAAGGTGGCATGGACGGCTTTTTGGCTTTTGCCGAGGCCTCGCCATGCGGCGCCGCGCACAAAACCAGAGCCAAAACCATCGCGCATAAAAATTTTTTGCGGTTCATGCTATCTGACGCCATCGCGAATCACCTCATAAAAATAGTCTGTTATATATTTCGGCGAAATTATTTTGCAATTTAACTCCTCTGCGGTAGTTGTCCGTGACGCCCTTCTGTGATATATTACTTTGGCTGTTTTATGAGCTATATGGTGCCGGGAGGTGTTAGAGCGTGAAGAGGACATTTCAGCCGCATAATACGCGGAGGAAACGCCGAATGGGTTTTTTGGTGCGTTCCGCGTCGCCGAGCGGACGGCGGATTCTCCGCAATCGCAGGCGTAAGGGAAGGCGCCGCCTTGCAGTGTAGCCGCGTTCCGTTTTTCCCATAAATGACGGACCGCGCGGCTTCATTTCCATACGCTCCGTCCATGCGCCTGAAAAATTCGTGGGAATTCGACGCTGTTTTCCGTGCCGGCCGCCAATTAAGGGGCGAGTTGGTGCGGATTTGTTATTTATACAAGGACGGCGATACGAAAATCGGCGTCGCGGTGGGGAAAAAAACCGCCAACGCCGTCGGGCGCGCGCGCGGGCGGAGGATGCTTCGCGAAGCATGGCGGAGGCTCATGCCTTGGGTAAAAGACGGGCTGTGGGTGGTGGCGTCGCTCAGGAAACGCGCGCTCGACGCCAACGCCGTCTCGATATATTACGAAACGGCCGCCATCATGGAACGCTATATGTTGCTCAACGGAGATTGGAACGGGGCCGACTGGCGGGCGGACGCCGCGCGCCACGTCTGAGTTCGGATTTAAGGATGCCGGATATCCCGAAGGCGGCGGCGATGTCGGCCATCAAAGCTTACAGGAGGTTCTTGTCGCCTCTTCTGGGTTCGAGATGCAGGTTTTACCCGACATGCTCGCAGTACGCCCTCGAGGCTTTCGACCGACACGGCTTTATGATGGGTTTCCTTCTGACGGCCTGCCGGCTTGCGCGCTGCGGCCCGTGGCACCCCGGCGGGATCGACCGTGTGCCGGATGAAGTGTCTTTACGCAAAATGTTTCTGGGAAGGTGAATGATTTGAGCAGCCCTTGGGCTTGGATAAAGGCTTTGACCGGCGGCCTCATGCTGGGGATATTGAATTTCTTTCAGCAACTGACCGGATCTTACGGGATCGCGATCATACTACTCACCCTGATAGTGCGCGTATTGCTCTACCCATTGTCGCAGAAGCAGATGGTGAGCATGGCTCGGATGCAGAAACTCCAGCCGCGCATGAAGATGCTTCAGGAAAAATACTCGGACAACAAGGAAAAGCTCAACGAGGAGATGATGCGCCTCTACAAGGAAAACAACGTCAACCCCATGGCGGGGTGCCTTCCGCTCTTGGTGCAGCTCCCGATAATGATCGTGCTGTTCCAGGTTCTGATGAACTACGAGGTGGCCTCCAACGCCACGTTCCTCGGCATACCGCTCGAGCACTCCGTTCTGTCCGGCCTTTCGACCGCATTGAAGGTGACTGTGGCGGAAGGAGCGCGCGCCGGGTTCGGGGACGTCCTGCGCGGCGTCATGTCGTACCCCGCTGGGCTCGCCAACGTCTCTTTATATCTGCCGGGGCTGATGCTTACAGGCGCGATATGCTTCATGACGTGGTTCCAGCAAAAGATGTCAGGGTCTGCCGACAACCCCCAGATGGCGACGATGAACGTCATCATGCCGGTCTTCATGGCTTTCATGTGCCTCCCCCTGCCGGGGGGAGTCATCGTTTATTGGGGGACATCGTCGATGATAGGCATCATTCAGCAATTGGTCGTTTCCAAACGGACCAAAAAGGAACTTGAAAAAAAACCCGTTTTGTACAAAAACAAGCCGATCGACGGGAAGGGCGAAATTTTGACGGTCCCGGAAGACGATGAGGACGACGGCGACGAGTACGAAGATGAGGATGACGAGGGCGAGGAGGACGAATACGAGTACGAAGACGACGATGAGTACGAGGACGAAGAGGAAGATGAGGAAAATGAGGACGACGGCAAGGGGCAAAACAGATGAACGGCGCGGAAAATAAGGAAACTGCGGCCGCTTTGCAGGTCGAGTCGATGATTCTGGAGTCCAAGTCTTTGGAATCTGCGTACGAAACGGCCTCCAGCCTTTGGAACGTGCAGAGCGGCGATATCGATGCGACAGTGATAGACGACGGCAAGCGCCTGTTCGGGCTGATCGGCAAAAAGATGAAAATACGCGTGTCGACCAAATCCCCTCTCATGTACCTTCAGGCGAGGGATTTTGCGAATCAGCTCATAAAGCTCTCCGAATTGGACTTAGCCGCGACATTGGACCTCGAGAACACGATCAATCTGGACGGAAACGACTCGGCGATAGTGATAGGCCGCCACGGCGAGACGCTGAAGGCGTTCGAGTTTCTGACAAACCTCATTTATCGCACCGACCAGAGCACTCCGAAGATTCGTTTTGATTGCGCGGGCTACAGGTCCCGCAGGGAAGAGAGCCTCATCCGCCTCGCGGAAAGCGTGGCAAGGGAAGTGTCGCACAGGCGGGCGCCTGTAGCGCTTGAGCCGATGTCAAGCTGGGAGCGGCGCATAATCCACCTCGCGCTTCAGGACAACAAGGAGATAACCACGTCTTCCGAGGGCGAGGAGCCCCTGCGCAAGATAGTCGTATACCCGAGCGGGCATCCGGAGCGCAGGAGGAATTTTCGCAGGCACCGCGCCCGCCCCGCCTGATGTGGCCGGTCTTAGCGTCGTTTGACATCTTCGGGCGCTTCAGCGTCAGGATAGAGTCTTATTACGTCCTTTGGGGCATCGCGATATGCGCGATGGTTTTGTGGACGAGGCGCAGGGCGGCACGCATTTACGGCATCGCCGAGGATGACGCCGCAGACGTGCTGAGATGGGTCATGTGCGGGGCGCTCATAGGCGCCATGCTAGGAGGGTACCTCGACCACTGGGCCCGCTTCGCGAGCGACCCGGCGCGCATCCTGCGCTTCTGGGAGAGCGGCCTTTCCTCTGGGCCCGGGTTTATCGGCGGGGGGCTGTTCGGCGTTTACAGGATGAAACGCGACGGCATTTCCGTTGACAGGTTCGCCGAATCGTCATCGATACCCTGTTGCGTCATGCTTTTCATCGGCAGGTGGGGATGTTTTCTGAACGGCTGCTGCGAAGGGCTTCCCACAAATTCCGCGCTTGGCGTTCGCTTCCCGAGGTCCCCTGGGACCCCGGCATTGCCGTCGCAGCTTTTTGAGTCGGCAGGGGCGCTCGCAATAGGCGCATTGCTTGCGGCCATCGAAAAAAAACGCGCGTGCCGCCCCGAATCGTTAGGGCACGCAGTCCTGATGCCGTTATTTCTCGTATCATACGGCTCGTTGCGAATCGCGCTCGATTTCCTGCGCGCTGGAGACAGGATATTTCTGCTGGGCACCGGCCAATATTCCGGCATTATCGCGTGCGCCGTCGGTTTTCTTTGGCTCGCGCGCTCGCGGCGCCGGATGGGCATGGGGTAACCCCGCCGGGCAAATGCTGCCTTGGTGGGGCAAAGGGCTGTATTTTTCCTGCGTGAAATGCGGCGCGTGCTGCGGGCGCGCCCCGGGGACGGTGCGCTTCACGCGCACCGAACTCGCCTCCATGTCCGGCGCGCTCGGGATGAGCCATGGCGAGTTCGTCCGAAGGTATACATGGAAAAAATACGGAGTGCTGTCAATTCGCGAACATTCAAATTACGATTGCGTCTTTTTGCAGATATCTGAATGCGGCGTTGGCTGTAAGATTTATCCTGTCAGGCCATTACAGTGCAGCTCTTTCCCTTTTTGGCCCGACATTTTAGAAAATGAACTTTCTTGGAATAAATTTTCATTATCTTGTCCTGGGATGAATAACGGTAAATATCATGATTTTGACGAAATCAGTAAGTATGTGATACAATATATACACGATGGCATTTTAAAATTTTTATAATATTTGAACTTAGCATGGATGAAAGTTGATATTTCCAGCAGGCAAGCCTGTAAAATTCCATAAATATTAGGGGGGTACAAAAACATGTCCGCAAAGTTCAGCGTAAAGCCCAATGAAGTTTTCCCAGCCATCGAGAAGTACATGCTGCGCGACGGCTACGATATCGTCATCGACATGGAGAAGTCGAAGGGAAGCCATGTCATAGACGCGCGCACTGGGGACGACTGGCTCGATTTTTACACGTTCTTCGCCTCCGCCCCGTTTGGCATGAACCACGACGCGCTTCTCAACGACGAGTTCAAGGAGAAAATTTTCCGCGCCGCAATCAACAAAGTCGCAAATTCCGACATATACACACTGGAGATGGGCGAGTTCGTGAAGACCTTCGGGGAGATAGCGCGCCCCGAGGGGTTCAACCATCTGTTTTTTGTGGACTACGGCACGCTCGCAGTGGAGAACGCGTTCAAGGTCGCCATGGACTGGAAGGTCCAGAAACTCGCGGCGCGACATGCGATAACGCCGGGAGAGGCCATCGCTGGCACTAAGGGGACCAAAATAATCCACTTCAACGAGGCCTTCCACGGGCGCGGCGGCTACACGCTATCCGTGACCAACACCGCAGACCCGAACAAGTATCAGAGGTTTGCCAAGTTTACCGACTGGCCCCGGATAATCAACCCAAAGATCACGTTCCCCCTTGAGAAGAACCTGCAAATCACGGAATGGCTGGAGGAACAGGCGACAAAGCAGATAGCCAAGGTCCTGCAGGAAGACCCGGACGGGCACTGCGCGATCATAATAGAGACTATACAGGGCGAGGGAGGCGACAACCACTTCCGCACGGAATTCTTCAAACAGCTCAAGGATATCTGCGACAAAAACGAGATGATGCTGATATTCGACGAAGTGCAGTGCGGGATGGGCATCACCGGAAAGATGTGGGCCTGGCAGTACCAAGTGGCCCCGGATATCTTCACCTTCGGCAAGAAATCGCAGATTTGCGGCATAGCCGTCGGCCCCAAGGTGGACGAAGTGGAGAACAACTGCTTCAAGGTGTCGAGCAGGATCAACTCCACTTGGGGAGGGACCGTCGTGGACATGGTCCGCTCCACGAAATACCTGGAGATCTACCGCGACGAAAACATACTGGAATACGTGTCGGTCACGGCTGGCCCGGCTCTTCTAAAAGGCCTCGAAAAACTGCGGAGCGAGTTCCCTGAAATAATCTCCAACGTCAGGGGCAAGGGCCTCATGTGCGCCTACGACATCAAGACCCCCGAGCTTCGCTCTAAGTTCCTTGCCGAATGCGCGAAGCGCCATATGCTGATACTGCCATGCGGAACCCACACGGTCCGCTTCAGGCCGGCGCTCAACGTCCCACAGGAGGATATCGCCCGCGGCATCGAGATTTCCCACGAAGCCGCTCGCGCCGCCTTCAAATAAACTCACCCCACGGCACGGCGCAACGACGCAAAAGCATGGCGCAAGCAAAAAGCGCCATGCTTTTTTATGTTCCGGGCGGGCGGCAGTGCCGCCGCCCTTTAGATTGTCAGACGAGAAAATACTGCTTGATCGGGCGCCCTTTGGTCTGATATTTGTTTTTTACGTGGAGCTTGCCGGTATTTACCAAAGCCTCACAATATTTTCTGACCGTTATCCGCGAGACGTTCAGCACCTCCGCTATCTCACCCGCCGATTGAGGCCCATCCCTGTCCTCTATGAGCTGCATCACTTTGTCCAGCATCTCGCTGTTTTTCACAGTGTTCGCGACAGCGCTCTGCTGCCGGTCCCTTGGGAAAAATATTGCGTCCAGCCGCTCCTGCTGCACTGGGAACTCCAATGCTTCCAGGTACATGAAGCGGCTGCGGAACATCTCCAGAGACAAACGCAGCCGCTCCGGATCGACCGGCCTCAGCATCACGTCCCAGACCCCGCAGGCAACTGCATCCTGAATGAATTCCTTCGACGGATTCTGAGCCAGGAGGATCACCCTCGCCTGATTGGAAAACTCGTTGAACTGCTTCCAATTATCGACGTTATCTTTCCCTCCGACGATTACCAGATCCATAGAGGCAACCTTCATGCGCTCGGCCGCCGCTTCGACGCTGTCAACTTTATCGACCACAAGATAGTTGTCGAAATACCTTACGACCTGTCCTATCGAAAAGAGCACCATCAGATCCGACTCAACTATCAGCAAACGTATCGACTTCATCATCTTCACCTCTTTTAATATTTGATGCGGCATTTCGCCAAAAACATCTACACCCGTCCAACGATTTTGCAAAGATGCAACTGTGCGCTGGGAATTGTCATGTGCCAACTGTCGTTCACTCACAACATCCTGCAGGCTGTTGTTTTTGTAAACTCCCAAACAACCGATGTGTAATTTTAAATTGTCACCCCGTGCGGTAATAATAACATAATTTTGATAAAACAGGGTTATAATTACGTAAAAATAGGAAAATTTTCTCACATTACATGATTTTATCGGAAATGTTTAATTAAAAATACTGGTTTTCTCCTAATCGTCTATTGGGGATAAAATACACTGCAAGGAAACTCGCTTCATCGGAAAAATACAGTACAATTATTAACAAGGCAATTTCAAAAAACAAGGAGGGCTTAGTTAAAAGATGCTGAACGCGAAAAGGATAGAAAAACTTGCCGGGTGCCTTCGCTCAAAGGGCTTGGACGCCATCTTCGCCGGCCCTTCCACGGATCTGGAATACCTAGCGGACCTGAGGCTCTTCGACGACGAGAGGCCAAAGGGGCTCATGATATCGTCCGAGGGAAAATATTTTGCGCTGACCCCAATGCTGTATGGGGAAGAGATGGCACATGCGCTGGGCGGGCCGTCCGTTTGCAAGATATGGGCGGACCACGAGGGTTTCGGAAACGCGTTTGCCGCAGGCTGCCGGGAACTCGGCGTGGCAGGGGGCAGGATAGCGGTCAACGACGGGGTGAGGGCTGTGGACCTCATCGACATGAAATCGGCTCTCGACGCCGAGTACGTGAACGGGGCTGCCGTCCTCTCCCCGCTCAGAAGCGTCAAGGACGAAACTGAACTGTCGAACATGAGGCGGGCGGGCGCCATTGCGGATGAGGTCATGGAGGGCATCTCCAAATTCATCGCAGTCGGGGTCTGTGAAAAAGACGTTCAGGAACGCCTGATAAAGCT